>CAYQMV010000070.1:0-10343 GCA_964418705.1 uncultured Sangeribacter sp. | reverse complement strand
ATCGGTGGCCCAATTTTCAATTGCATTTTGGCCTAATTTTAAATTGGTAACTACACCAATAAGCTGATTTTCAGCGCAAAGTTACTAAATTTTGAAAAAACCGAGAGGAATAATTGCCTATTTTTTGAAAAAACCGAGAGGAAAGAGTGGCGATGCTAAAGAGCGTTTATTTCTGCTCCACGGTGTTGAAGTCGATGATACGCGCTATCGCACGTTTGCATACCGGACAGAACTCGGGATATTCGTTGGTGCGCATACGGCAATTGTATGAGGGTCGGTACACGCCATATTTGATATATCCTCCCCCCTCGTACGCACCCACGGCATATTTTCCGGCATCCTCCACTGCGGTGGGGATGGGCGCGCCGGGAGTCACCATATCTTTCCATTTCGAGTCGAAATCCACCATGGTGGTGATGTTCTGCTCCCATGGCTCCACGCCCTTGTCGTAGGTGTAGGTGGTGATGTCGTCGTCATAGAAATACTCATCGGTGAGGGCGCCGAAGCTGTGTCCGAACTCATGCGTCACCACGGGCCGGAATTTGGCGGTGTGGGCGCTGGTGAGCGTGTAGTAGTTGTATATGCCGCCGCCGCCATACTCTTCGGTGTTGACAAGTATGATGAGGTGTTCGTAGGGGAGTCCGGCAATCGCGTTGTGGATGGGCGCCACGTTCGGCGCCGTGAGATAGCGGTTGGAATAGAAAGTGCTGAAGTGCGATCCGAACGCTGTCTCTTTCCATTCGCCGAAGCGGGGGATGGAGACTCCGCTATCCTTCGAGGGGGTGAACACTGCGAGGAAGTTGAACCTGTCAGCCATCTCCTTGAATGGAGAGTGCGCGAGGATGCTCTCCACCGCCTTCTCCGCGTCCGCATAGAAGGTGTCCTTCTCCGCGTCGGTGTAGCCCTCGGCGAGGATAGCCACGTCTATCTTCTCCTTCACATCGCCTGCGCGGTGGATATAGCGGTTCTCGGGCGAGGCTTGTTTGCGCTGTATGAGGATATCCGAGGGGTCTATTTCATGGCTCATCGCCGCCACCATGCGGTCGCAATTATCGTAGAGCGACACCCCTATCTTCACTTTTTTGTTGGGATATGGCACGAGGGCGGTGAAATCGTAGCTGCGGCGTGTGGCTTGCGCCTCATCCGTTTGCAGCCACTCTTGGAAGAGGGTGGAGTAGGAGTTGATGTATATGGTGTCGCCGTCAAGGGATGTCACCGCCACTTGGGTGCGTCCCGGCACGGGGAGTTTGTCGAGGTTGACACGGCGTCCCGCCCATCCGGCGAATTTGGATTTGGCACTGAGGGCGATATCCACGCTTCCCGTGGCGTCGCCGCTGAAGATATAGTCCAGCCGTAGGGTTGTGTCGCAGAAGTTGGTGTTGAAATCGGCTGCGTTAACGCCTGTCGCCGACACCGCCAGCAGCGCGGCTGCCAAAACATTGAGACGGGGTTTTCTTGGAAGCTGTTTGATCATTTGGTATTCAGACTTTTTATACATGGTTCTACAGATTACTTGACGGACATCGTGTATTTACTCAAAGAATTTCATGTTTTTAATCAATTCAGTGAATAAAACGTATCCACCGCAAATTTAGCCATTAATTTTGACTTCCGCAAATGCGAATGCCGCCCCGCGGCGGAGTGGTCGCGGGGCGGCATTTAGCATGATGCGTTATTTGGAATCAGATACTTTGTTCTATTTCCCATACGAACGCGCGGAGTCCGAGTTTCGGTTTTTCCGCGTCTATCGCCTTAAGTCGCGTCAGCAGGGGCTGCACTTTCTCATCCTCCACCATTGAGAGGATCGCTCCCGCCAGCGAGGGCCACGCGTGGGAGCCGTAGTGCGGTTCTCCGTTTTTGGAGCCTCGTCCCTGCACGGTGCCGAAGCCGGTGAATCCGCGGCAGTTGCTACGGCTCAACGCCTCGACTATTTTTTCATGATGAGCCTGATCGTAGGCTATAAACACTGCTTTCATTACGAATTCTGTTTAAGGAGTTTTTTATAATGGGCTTTGCGTTGGCGTTTCACTCCTCGTCCGGCGAAGCTGCAATAGAGCACCGGCACGAAGAGAAGGGTGAGGATCGTGGAGAATGTCAGACCACCGATCACGGCGGTTCCCATGGGTCGCCACATCTCCGCGCCCTGACCGTTGCCCACAGCCATAGGCACCATGCCGAGGATGGTGGTCAGCGTGGTCATGACCACGGGACGCAGACGCGAACGTCCGCCGTCGATCACCGCCGTGCGTATGCCCATGCCCCTCTCGCGGTTGAGTGAGATATAGTCGATAAGCACAATACCGTTTTTCACCACGATACCGATAAGCATGATACCTCCGATCATCGACATCACGTTGAGCGTGTGTCCGGTGAGCCATAGAATCAGGAAGACTCCGGAGAATGCGAAGAGCAACGAGGTCATGATGATGCCGGGGTATGTGAGCGACTCGAACTGCGCCGCCATCACGATGTACACCAAAATGATGATTAGTACGCCGAGGGTGAGCAAATCGGAGAATGAGTCCTGTTGGTCCTCGTAGCTACCCGAGAGGGTGATGTTCACACCCGAGGGGAGCTGCATTTTGTCGATTTCGGCGTTGGCTTGCTCCACGATCTGGCTCATAGGCACTCCGTCGACCACCGCCGAGACGGTGACGATGCGTTCCCTGTCCTTACGTTCGATGGTGGGGGGAGTGAAGCGCTCCACCACCTTGCCGAGTTCTTTGACTTTCACGCCTTGTCCGGTGGAGGTGTAGATGGTGATATTCTCAATATCCGAAAGCTCCGTGCGCGCGGAGGGTTCATACATCACTTTGATGTCATACTCCTCGCCATCCTCGCGGAACTCCGACGCGGTGGCACCGTTGATGCGGTTCCTGAGATAGTTGGCGACGGTTGACATGTTCAATCCGTAGAGCGACAATTTCTCGCGGTCGAAATCCACTTGAATCTCCGGCTGGTAGTCGGCGCGGGAGATGGTGATGTCGGCGGTGCCTTTGATTTTGCTTAGGATACCCTTCAGCTGGCTCGCCACGGTGTCTGTCTCGGAGAAGTTGTAGCCGTAGACTTCGAAGTCCACGGTGGACTGACCACCCATGCCTTGTCCGCGTCGTCCGCCGACGTTCACTTGGGCTTTCTTATATTCCGGGAACAGACGGTCGAGGTCCTTACGCATCTCGTCGGCGATCTCCTTGATGCCGCGGTCGCGTTCGCCGGGGTCGGTGAGGCGTATGTTCATTGAGATGATGTGCGAGCCGTTGTCGGAGAGCGATGCGAAGGTGTTGTCGGTTCCGGCGGGGCCCACGGTGTAGTTAAGCACCTTTATTTCGGGATATTTGGCGCGCCACAGGGAGTCCAAACGTCCGGTGACCTCTTTGGCTATTTCCACGCGCGTGCCTATGGGCAATTCAAGCGACACACCCAAGCGGCCGTCGTCTTGAGTGGGGAAGAACTCGGTGCCCACCTGCTTCATCAGGAATATGGAGCCTACGAATATGCCGAGGCAGACGCACACGGTCACTGTGCGGTGCGCCACCACCTTGGAGAGGAGCCATGCGTAGCCGTTGTCGAACTTGTCGAGTGCGCGGCTGACGGGGCCGTAGAGCTTTTCGAAGAGCTTGGAGCTGCTCCCTTGCAGACGAAGCCATTGTGAACACAGCATCGGAGTGAGCGACAGCGCGCAGGTGGTGGAGATAATCATCATGATAGTCACCATCCATCCCAACTGGCGGAAGAGCACGCCTGTCATTCCGGTGACGAGGGTCAAGGGGAAGAACACCGCGATAAGGGTCAGTGTGGATGCGATTACGGAGACAGCCACCTCGTTTGTGCCGTGTACCGCCGCCTGTTTGGGGTCGGAGCCGCGCTCAATGTGCGTGGTGACGTTTTCAAGCACCACTATGGCGTCGTCCACCACCATACCGATGGATATGGAGAGCGCCGAGAGCGAGACGATGTTCAGCGAGTTGCCCGTGGCGTAGAGATATATGAAGGAGGCGATGAGCGACACCGGGATGGTGATCACGATGATGAACGTGGCGCGCCAGCGTCCTAAGAACACAAACACCACGATCACCACGAACAGAAGGGCGTAGAGCACCGTTTCCTCGAGGGAGGCGATGGTGTTGCGGATATTGTCGGAGGTGTCCACAATCACGCCGAGCTTCACGTCGGAGGGGAGGTTTTTCTGTAGCGTGGGGAGCATCTTCATCACCTTCTCCGATATTTGCACGGAGTTGGCTCCGGATTGCTTCTGAATGACGATCATGGCTCCAGGCTCGCCGCTGTTGTATGTCTGTTGGGTGCGCTCTTCCAGAGAGTCGACCACGCGCGCCACATCCTTGAGATAGATAATCTTGCCGTTGTAGCTGCCCACGGGGACGTTCTCCATCTGGCTCGATTCCTCAAACTCACCCTTCACACGGAGGGAGTATGTGTCGGAACCGACATCGAAGGATCCGCCGGGGGTGTTTTTGTTTTCAGCACCTATCACCGAGGATATCTGTTCCACCGAGAGGTTGTACGCCTCCAGGCGGTTTGGATCCACGTAGATATGAATTTCACGCTTGGGCGCTCCGGAGATGGAGACGGTGCCGACACCGTCGATACGCGCCAACGGGTTCGCCACTTGGTCGTCGAGGATTTTGTATAGTCCCGCCATGCTCTCCTTAGCCTCCACGGAGAGAAGACAGATAGGAATCATATCCGTGGAGAACTTGAAGATGATGGGGGTCTGGCAATCATCGGGGAGTGACGACGACACCATGTCCAATTTGTCGCGGACATCGTTGGTGAGCACATCTATATCGTAGCCGTACTCAAACTCGAGGGTGATCACGGAGGTGTTCTCGCGTGATTTAGAAGTGATGTGCTTCAGGTGCTCCACGGAGTTGAGAGTGTTTTCCAAAGGCTTGGTCACATTCTGCTCTATATCCTCGGCGGCGGCGCCCTGGTACATGGTGATCACCATGATCGTGTTGGTGTCGATATCCGGATAGAGGTCTATAGGGAGTTTCATGAGCGAGAAGATACCGAGGATTATGACCGTCAAGAAGCATAGCATGGTCATAATCGGGCGCTTCACCGCTGATCCATAAAGGCTCATATTCTTATAATTTTATAGAGTTTCTAAAACGTCGGGATATAACTATTTGCTAAGTTCCACAGCCATTCCGTCGGCGAGTTTCGTTTGTCCGGAGACCACTACCTGAGAGCCGGATTCCACGCCGGAGATAAGCTCGTAGGAGGTGTCGAGGCGTTGGCCGAGTTCCACTTGGTTGTAGGAGACCTTACCGTTGGAATAGACATAAACGAAGTGGTTGCCGGAGCCGGGCTGCTTCACCACGGCGCGGTCGGGCACCACCACGTGGCGCGAGGTGCCGAAGTTCATGGTCACGCGCGCGAACATGCCGGGGAGGATGCGGTTGTTGGGGTTCGCCATGGTGATTTCCACGCCCACGGTCTTGGTGGCGGAGTCAACGGTGGGCTGAATCAGTGTCACCTGTCCTTTGAACTCCTCGTCGCCGTAGGTGTCGAAAGTGACCACCGCCGGCATCCCCTTATGGATTTTGGCGATTTCTGTCTCCGAGATGTTGACCACCACTTTCACCGGTTGCACCTCTCCGATGGTGAGCACGGGGAGGGATCCGGTCATGTCGCCCGGGTCGTAGTTTCTCGCGGTGACGACTCCGGAGATGGGGCTTGTGAGCACGGTGTTCTCACGCGCGTTTTGGAGGGCGCGTTTCGCGGAGGCAAGGGTGTTTTTGGCGTTCACCACCTGCACCTCCATCTGATCCACCGCCTGCTTGGTGCCGCCGCCGATGTTGTATAGCTCCAACGCGCGTTTATAGTCAATCTCAAGGTTCTTGAGGTTCGCTTCCGCGGTCGACACCTGGAGCTCGTAGGTGGTGGTGTTCACATCGTCGAGGAGCACCACTTTCTGCCCTTTCGACACGTACATGCCCTCATCCACGTATATCGCTTTGATGCGGTTCGCCATCTGTGCGGAGATGTTGTTGATAAGATAGGGTTCCACGGTGGCGGTGAATGTGGAGATCTGATCCACGTCGCGCTCATCCACGCGCTCCACTTTTACCACAGGTTTGGTGTCGGTCTCTTGCGTCTTATCCTCGCCGCCGCCGCACGACGGAAGGATAAGCATCAGCGATGCCGCCGACAATAGTGTAAGTTTCAGTGATTTCATTATGCTGTTTTTTTATTTTCTATGTTAATATGCTGCTAATTAATATGCTGCTAATACGCTGTTAATCCGTTTCTTCGCTTTTAAATCCGTCGGCGTATTATTGTATTTCGTCATCCTTACCCAAGAGATAGTCGAGATCGCTCACCGACACGAGGTAATTGTAGATGGATTGGTAGTAGGAGAGTTTCGCCGTGGTTTTCGCGAGTTCGCTGTCGCGGAGGTCGAGGTATGTGGCGGAACCAATGTCGAAACTTTTCTGCATGATTGAGTATGCTTTTTCCGCCTGTTGCATACCCGCCGCCGAGACGGAAATCTGCTTATCCTCACGGTTGATGTTGTCGCGTGCGAGGTCTACCTGCATATTGAGGGAGTTGACGAGGTTCTCGCGCTGCAGGGCTATCTCTTTCTCCTGCACCTGCGCTTGCTTGAGGGCGTAGTATTTGGAGCCGCCGGAGAAGATGGGGACGCTCAGTTGGAGAGCCACGACGCTGTAGGGGTTGAACTCCTGATGCGCCAGGGCGTTGCCGTTGCTCATGGCGGTCCAGTTGTAGTTGAACGACGCGGCGAGGGTGGGGATCCATGCGAGTTTCTTCAAGGAGACGTTCTCTTTGAGCTGCCGCGCTTGAAGGTCGATGGTGCGCAGTGAGGTGTTGAGCGCCAGCGATGGTTCCCCGTTGAGGTGCTGCGCCATCTCATAGCGCAATTCCTCGAGCGAGGTTTCAGAGTCCACCGTCACTTTGGGGTCGAGGTTCATGAGCACCTTCAGCTGCAATTGCGCTTGCTTGACGGCGATATCCGCTTGGAGGAGTTCCGGCTCTATGTTTTTCACTTGCACCGAGGTGCGGAGGGTGTCGTATTCCGACGCCGTGCCCAGCATAAAGCGTTTGCGGTAGGTGTCGGCGTTGTAGAGTGCGATGTCGTAGTTCTCCTTGATCACCTCTTTGGATGCCTTGGCGAGGAGGAGAGTGTAGTACGCTTGGTTCACGGAGATGATCATGTCGAGGCGTGATGCCCGCGCGCTCTCCACATTCTGCAGGATTTGAATGTCGCTGAGCTTAAGCGATTTCCATAGCTGCGGAGCGATCAGCGGCACGGAGGCTGAGAAGCCGAGGTTCCATGAGTTGTCGCTGCCCATCTTGATTGACTGGCTCTGTCCCCCCATGTTCATTTTCATGGTTTGGAGTTCGATGGTGCGTTGGTAGGTGGTGGAGAAATTGATCTCCGGGAACAACGCCGCCAGAGTCTCCTTCTTGGAGTAGTCGGCGCGTGAGATTTCCATGTCCGCCACTTTCACCGTGGGGTTGGAGCTTAGCGCGACCGCCAGACACTCCCTGCGCGACAGCACCACCCTCTGTTCTCCCGGGGATGCCGTCTCCTGTGCCGTCGCTGCGAAAAGGCTGCCGGTGAGGCATAGACACAGGCTTGAAATTAGAGTCCTTATCATTGTGTTCGTATTTAAATTCTTGAGGTTTTTTTATCCTTCTAATCCTTATGCCCTTATCCTTCGGAGTTTTCGGTTTTTGGATGCTGCATAATTAAGAAATCCTTATCGGCGAGATATTTGTCGAGTATGCGTCCCCCTTTGGCGGTGGCGATACTGCGGAGAAAACCCATGGTGATGGTTCCGAAAATCTCCTCGAGGGTGAAATCCTTAAGGATGTTTTCCGAGCGTTTCACCGCCCTCATCTGCACGTCGATCATTTTTATCAGGAGAATGCAGTTGACATCGGAGCGGAACATCCCCTCTTCGATGCCCTTTTGGTATATCTGTTCCCAGTGGGCTTTATCCTCTTCATGGCGGGCGCGGTAGTATTCTCCGATTTTGGGATAGAGTGTCTCCATGTCGCGGAAGAAGCTCAGCGTGGTCTCCTTGAAATGGTCGCACTGGAGCATGAATATTCCGGCGACGGCGAGCATGGTGTTGGGGGCGTTGTCGAAAATATCGGCGCATGCCTGACGGTGCTCTTGGAAAAAGAGGTCGATCACGTCGGAGATGAATTGCGTCTTGCTCTCAAAAACCTGATAGAGTGTGCGTTTCGACATCGAGAGTTCTGCCGCCACCAAATCCATGGTGAGGCTCTTCAGACCGTGCGTCTTCATCAACCGTAAACCGGTGGACACTATAACTGCTTTATTTTCAGCGTTTACTTCCATTAAGTGTGTTTTGTTTGAAAGGATATATGGCATAAAATGCATCAGTGACAATAGGTTTGATTCGTCTCATGGCATTATCCTCTTTATTCAGCGCGCAAAGTTAATATAAAAAACGGGAAACTCAAAGTAAGTTTTCGGTTTTTTAGCGTGTTATTTCTCTACAAAATCAAATCCGGTGGGAATGTTGGGATAAAAGTGCTATCTTTGCACTATAAAACACAAAAAGACCTATGTTTTCCGGAATAGTAGAAGAGGCCGCCCGCGTGGTGGCGATAGAGAGAGATGGAGGAAATGTCCACTTGACGATGCGATGCAGTTTCGTGGATGAGTTGAAAATCGACCAGAGCGTGGCGCATAACGGCGTATGTCTCACCGTGGTGGCTCTCCCCGGCGACGGCACTTACACCGTGACGGCGATCCAAGAGACGCTGCAACGTTCCAACCTCGGCGACCTCAAGGTCGGCGACCTCGTGAACTTGGAGCGGAGCATGGTGATGAACGGCCGTCTTGACGGACATATCGTCCAAGGGCACGTGGACACCACGGCTGTATGCACCGGCTTGGAGGTGGTGGACGGTAGCACCTATTTCGCGTTCAAGTACGCCGCCGACGCCGAGCTTGCCAAGAAAGGGTATGTGACCGTGGAGAAAGGTTCGATCACCGTCAATGGCGTGAGCCTCACAGTGTGCGATTCCGAGAAGGATAGCTTCCGCGTGGCGATAATCCCTTACACTTTCGAACACACTAACTTCTGCAAAATCGAAAAGGGCACGAAGGTGAATCTTGAGTTCGACATCATCGGCAAATACATCGCCCGCATTTCGCAGTTTTAAGAGTTTTCCGGGGCGCGGACCCTCAATCCTCGTCTCGCCATAGTTTGTCCCCGCCGACGGCGCGGCGCCCGGCTTATTCCCCCGGTGCGTTCCCTGTCGGCGGGGACGGCTTGTTTCTGTTAATGCTGCTTCCATTTCCACTTGGTAGGTACTTTTTGTTTTCGGATGCAAAGTTACGAATAATTTCTGATTTATAAAAATAAATTTAATCTAAGTCTAAATTTAATCTCAATCTAAACCTAAAATCAATCTAAATATAAATCTAAAATTATTTTTTTTAATCCGAGATGAGGGAGGTGAGGGAGATTTGAAATTTGAGTCTTGAGATTTGAATCCTGAATCTTGAATCTTAGTCTTTCTTTCTTTCTCTCTTTCTTTTCTTTCTCTCTTTTAGTATATATCTATAGTATTAGTCTTATATATATTAACGTCACTATTAACGTCACTATTAACGTCACTATTAACGTCACTATTAACGTCACTATTAACGTCACTATTAACGTCACTATTAACGTGGCGTTGTCATCGGTGCCGAGAATAGGGGGTTGTGTGGTAAGAATTAATTCAGTACCTTTGTGGCAGAATAGTAGACGCTAACAGAAACGCTGAGCGTTTCTTCGGAAAATCCGGAAGCTGGTTTAGTCAGTTGTGATTAGCTTACTTTTTCGTAAATTTGCACCATATAATCCAACCTCGCAAATGGGATTAATTTGTATCTTTGGGTTGTGATTAGCTTACTTTTTCGTAAATTTGCACCATATAATCCAACAAAGTCCTCACGGCACTTTCGACCGCCGCGGTTGTGATTAGCTTACTTTTTCGTAAATTTGCACCATATAATCCAACGGATAACGGTTATAGGGTTGAGTACACCCTGTTGTGATTAGCTTACTTTTTCGTAAATTTGCACCATATAATCCAACTCGGAGGCGATGAGGATGAGGTGTGGAAACGTTGTGATTAGCTTACTTTTTCGTAAATTTGCACCATATAATCCAACGCTCCCCAGCTGCAAAAGGCGCTTTTGCCGGTTGTGATTAGCTTACTTTTTCGTAAATTTGCACCATATAATCCAACTATCCACCACACCGATTGGGTGTCGGAGTTGTTGTGATTAGCTTACTTTTTCGTAAATTTGCACCATATAATCCAAC
>CAYQMV010000069.1:0-10650 GCA_964418705.1 uncultured Sangeribacter sp. | reverse complement strand
AACCCTAAATCATGGACATAAAAGAATTGCTATTTAGCGAAGCCGAGCGCATCAACAATCCGGAGTTCATCTCGGCAGATCCGGTTCAGTTTCCACGCCGCTTCCACCGACAGGAGGATATAGAAATCGCCGCACTACTCGTAGCCACAATATCATGGGGCCGTCGCACCATGATATGCCGCGACGCCGAGAGACTCCTTGAGACCCTCGACAATTCCCCCTACGCCTACATGATGGATGAAGGATATGAGACACTCACCCCCGAAAAGAATATCCACCGCACATTCTTCGCCCGTGACCTCCAATACTACCTCCGCGGACTCCGCCGCATCTACAACAAATACGCCAACCTCGACGAGTTCTGCGCTAAAAACAACGTGGGTGGAAGCGAAGCCCCGTGCTGGGAGTTCGCACACCTCCTCGCGCTCCATCTCCATGAAGCCAACAACGGAACCGCAAACTCCCAATGCGTCCCCGGAAACCTCAAAAACACACCGCTGAAAAGACTTAATATGGCATTGCGCTGGCTCGTACGCGACGACGGAATCGTGGACATAGGTATATGGAAATCCATCAAACCGGCACAACTATACATCCCACTGGATGTACACTCCGCCAACACCTCCCGCGAATTGGGACTGATCACACGGAAAGCGAACGACAGAAAAGCACTGGAGGAGCTTATGGGAAACCTACGTCCACTCAATCCCGAGGATCCCGCAATATTTGACTACGCGCTCTTCGGAATAGGCATGGGATTATAGAAATGAACATTTTTTGCCGAAGTAAAAAATTTTTGCTAACTTTGCAGCGATTATGACAGCAACCATAGGCAAAATAGAGAAAATTTACGGCAATGGGCTTATGCAAAGCTCAGCTATGGTCATGCGAATGTGCCGTTAGGCACGTATTATCTTTCTGTCCTTACGTAGGACTACCCCCATTAAATCTTTTTTAATTTTATCTACCTCACGACGGAGTAAATGGTTCACCATGAATCATGCACTTTCTCCATGTTAGGTATCGGATATGCGCCGTCGCGACGACGTATCAACGCTTAAGAACTACCAAATGCAACAGACATACACTCACCGGGAGCCATTCCATTTAGAGAATGGGGAGGTTCTACCCCGGTTAACCATAGCTTACCATACCTTCGGCACGCTCAACGCCGCGAAAGACAACATAATATGGGTGTGCCACGCCCTCACCGCCAATTCCGACGTGGCTGACTGGTGGCCCGGCACAGTGGCGGAGGGTGGATTCCTCGACCCCGGGAAATACTTCATCATCTGCGCCAACGTGCTCGGCTCACACTACGGCACCACCGGACCACTGAGCATCTCACCGGACACGGGGGAGGCATACTACGAATCTTTCCCCCGCTTCACCATCCGCGACATAGTGGCGGCACACCGCATCCTCGCCGCACATCTCGGCATCACCCGCGTGAAAATGATCATAGGGAGTTCGTTGGGGGGATTCCAATGCATGGAATGGTGCGCCACAGACCCCGACTTCGCGGAGCGCGCGGCACTGATCGCCACCGCCACCCACTCCACCCCATGGGCGGCGGCGTTCAACGAATCGCAACGTATGGCGATAGAGTGCGACCCCACATTCCGCGAGCACACTCCCGAAGGGGGAGCCGCCGGAATGGCGGCGGCGCGTTCCATAGCCCTACTCAGCTACCGCGGCGGCACCGCATACGACCTCACCCAACAAGACAGCCCCGCGGACTCCGACATCTTCATCCGCCGAGTCCACTCCTACCAGCGACATCAAGGGGAGAAAATATGCAAACGTTTCAACGCATGGTCATACTACCGACTGTCGCAAGCGGTGGACTCCCACGACTTATCCCGCGGAAGGGGTTCCCTGAAAGAGGTACTGTCGAACTTCAAGCCACGCACCTTGGTGGTGGCGATAACCTCCGACATACTTTTCCCACCATCGGACCACAAAGCATTTGTGGAATATATCCCCGATGTGGAATACCATCTCATATACTCCCAATTCGGACACGACGGATTCCTCATCGAACACGAGCAACTAAACAATATCATCAATAAGTTCTTAGATAAATAATATCATGGGTAATAAGCAGATAAATATCGGATTATTCGGATTCGGCACCGTGGGGCGCGGACTCTTCGACCTGCTCCGCCGCATCGACGCTAAAAACGTGTCGATAAAACGTATATGCGTGCGCAATATCAACAAACCCCGCAGCGTGGAAGCCAACTTCACAGACAACGCGGAGGATATATTCACCGACAGCGACATCAACTTCATTGTGGAACTGATTGACGACGCCGAAGCATCGTTCACCATTGTCAAACGCGCGTTGACCGAGGGGAAAACGGTGGTCTCCGGCAATAAGAAGATGCTCGCTTACCATATCGAAGAACTGATAGAACTCCAAAAGAGCACCGGCACCGCCCTACTCTACGACGCTTCGGCGTGCGGAAGCATCCCGGTGATCCGCAACCTCGAGGAATACTACGACAATGACCTCCTAATCTCCGTGAAAGGCATCCTCAACGGCAGCTCCAATTTCATCCTCTCTAAAATCTTCAATGAAAAGATGAGCTACGAGGATGCGCTGGAACTGGCACGCAAAGCCGGATTCGTGGAGAGCGACCCCTCACTCGACATCGACGGCTGGGACTCACTCTTCAAGCTCATCATCATCACCATCCACGCATTCGGTGTCTATGTGGCTCCGGAAAAAATCTTCACCTACGGCATCTCCACGATGAACGCCGCCGACATCCAATTCGCCAACGAAAAAGACCGCCGTGTGAAGCTTGTGGCGCACGTGGAGAAAACCCCCGACAACAGGCTGCTGATGTGCGTCATGCCGCAACTCCTCTCACGCAACAAATATATCTACGGCGTGGAGGATGAGTTCAACGGAGTGGTGATAAAGGGCCTCTTCTACGACAAACAATTCATGTTCGGACGCGGCGCCGGAGGACACCCCACCGGATCCGCCGTGCTCAGCGACATAACCGCCTGCCTATACGACTACAAGTATGAATATAAAAAACGCCACAACAGCGACACTCCGAAATATGACGACAATATCTACTTCCGCGTCTATTTCCGCTACACCGAAACTTTCGATCTTGAAGTGGTGAAATTCCGTGAAATCTACGAGAGTTACGAATCCAAAGATTACAAATACGTGGTGGGCGACCTCTCGCTCCATTCCCTCCTCAAAGCCCAGGAGGAACTGCGCCGCCGAAATATTTTCGTGGCGGCGTACCCGAGAGACTGAGGGAATCATGAATGATGAATGATGAATTATGAATTATGAATGACGGAATCAATAACGTCGAATGACGATTAAAAACAATAAAATGAACAGTAAGATGAAAGATAAGACCAAAAGCATACATTTCCCCTTTCAGCAAAGGGATACATACAACGCGTTAACCATGCCGGTGTACCACAGCGTGGCTTATGAGTTCGACAACGCCGTGGAGATGGCTGACGCATTCTGCGGCAGGGTGGACATGCCCGACTATTCACGCGTGACAAACCCCACCGTGATTTATCTTGAGCGCAAAATAAAGAGTCTGACACGCGCCAACGACGTTGTGGCGGTAAGCTCCGGCATGGCGGCGATCAGCGGCGCGCTGATGGCGATAGCCTCCTCCGGGAAAAACATCGTCACCTCACGCCACCTCTTCGGGAACTCATTCCTACTGCTAAGCAACACCCTCCGCCGCTTCGACGTGGAGGCGCGGTTCGTGGACATGACGAATATCGAAGAGGTGGAACGCAATATCGACCACAACACCTGCTGCCTCTTCCTCGAGACCATCACCAATCCCCAAATGGAAATCGCCGACGTGAAAGCCCTCGCCGAAGCGGCACACAAAAGGAACGTGGCACTGGTGGCTGACACCACCATGGTGCCGTTCACCATTTTCTCAGCCAAAGATGCCGGAGTGGACGTGGAGGTGGTCTCCGCCACCAAATATATCTCCGGAGGAGCCACAAGCATCGGCGGACTGATTATCGACTACGGTTTGGAGGGATTCTCCGACACCATACGCAAAGATGTGCTTATGAACCTCGGGGCATACATGACCCCCCATGTGGCATATATGATGAACCTCGGCATGGAGACCCTCGCCCTCCGCTATGAGGCACAGTCGCACGCCGCCTTGGAGATAGCGCGCCGCCTAAGCAGCCATGCGGCGGTGAAACGCGTGACATATCCGGGACTTGAAAGCAATCCTTACCACGACATAGCACTCCGCCAATTCGGAGAGGCTCCCGGCGCGATGCTCACCATAGACCTCGCTTCACAAGAGGCGTGCTTTAAGTTTATCGACGCGCTCAAATTGGTGAAACGAGCCACCAACCTCTTCGACAACAGAACCCTCGCCATACACCCCTACAGCACCATCTTCGGTCCGCTACCGGAGAAAACACGCAAGGAGATGGACGTGCTTCCAACCACCATACGCCTATCCATAGGCTTAGAGGATACCGACGACATATACTCCGACTTAAGCCAAGCCCTCAACGCCGCTTTATAAGCCCTCAACGCCTCAATCCAATCAATCTAAAACATTAACCCTGAACATTTAAAAGTTCGCAACAGCAGAAAGGAACAACCATCATGGCAAAATATAATTTCGACGAGATAATAGACCGCCGTGGCACCGGGGCTTTGAAACTTGAGGTGCTGAAAGAGAGATACGGACGCGGCGACCTGCTTCCGCTATGGGTGGCGGATATGGACTTCGCCACACCACCGTTTATCACCGAGGTGCTTAAAGAGAGGATGAACCACCCCATCTTCGGATACACCGTGGATCCACAAGAATACAAGCCCTCCATTGTGAAATGGCTCAAAAAGCTTCATAATTGGGACGTGGAACAGGAATGGCTCACTTTCATCCCCGGCATCGTGAAGGGTATCGGCATGGTGGTGGATGTGTTCACCAACGAGGGGGATAAAGTAATCATCCAACCCCCTGTCTACCATCCATTCCGCCTCACTCCCCAAGGGAATAAACGCGAGGTGGTGATGAATCCGTTGGTGGAGGTGCCCGGTGGGGGCTACCGCATGGATTTCCAACAGTTGGAGAGCATCGCCCCGGGATGCAAGCTATTGATTCTCAGCAATCCCCATAATCCCGCCGGAATAGTGTGGGACAAAGAGACCCTGCGCCGTTTGGCTGAGATATGCCACCGCCACCATATCATCGTGGTTTCCGACGAAATACACTCCGAGATGGCGCTATGGGAGAACACTCACACACCCTTCGCGTCAGTGTCGGAGGATGCCGCCGCGTGCAGCATCACTTTCGCCGCGCCCTCGAAGACATTCAATATCGCCGGAATCGTAAGCTCCTACGCCATCGTGCCGGACAAGGGGCTGCGCGAGAGGTTCTATTCATGGCTCACCGCCAACGAGCTTAACGAGCCGACGCTATTCGCCCCCATAGCCACCGTGGCGGCATACACCCAAGGGGATGAATGGCGGTGCGAAATGCTTAGATACGTGGAGGGGAACATCGACTTCGTGATAGACTACTGCAAAAAGAATATCCCCGGAGTGAAACCGCTGCGTCCGCAAGCATCATTCTTAGTGTGGCTCGACTGCCGCGCATTGCGGCTGAACCACGACCAACTAATCGACCTCTTCGTCAATAAAGCGCGCCTCGCCCTCAACGACGGTGAAATGTTCGGTTCCGGCGGCGAAGGGTTCATGCGCTTGAATGTGGCGTCGCCGAGGAGCGTTGTCGCCACCGCACTCGCACAACTCAAAGAGGCTGTGGACAACGCTTCAAAACATTAAATCCGCTCTCCGCAACGTTTTATAATTCAACAATATACCACAACAACAGCGCGACAGCATATATGCCACCGACGCTAAATTCACGGAAACGAAACAATGCAGATAATAGATTCCATCAAAGATAAAAACAACCTCACCTTCTCCTTCGAGATTCTGCCCCCACTGAAAGGGAACAGCATCCGGAAAGTGTACGGCATCATCGACAAGCTCAAGGAGTTCGACCCCAAATATATCAACATCACCGCCCACCACAGCGAATACATCTACAAAGAGCTCCCCGACGGGAATCTCAAGCGCATAAGCACACGCAAGCGTCCCGGCACCGTGGCCATCGCGGCGAGCATCCAAAACAAATACGGCATCGCGGCGGTGCCACACATTATATGCAAAGGGTTCACAAAGGAGGAGACTGAATATGCGCTTCTCGACCTAAATTTCTTAGGCATAAACAACATTTTCCTCCTCCGCGGCGATGCTAAAAACGTGGAGACTATCAATCAGAATCCCAAGCTATACAACCAACACGCCACCGACCTTCAAGCGCAGGTCAACAACTTCAACAACGGCATCTGCATCGACGACACACGCATCGAGGGTATCGACACCCCTTTCACCTACGGCATGGCGTGCTATCCCGAGAAACATGAGGAGGCACCCAACTTCGATTCCGACATATACTATCTGAAGAAAAAAGTGGAGAACGGAGCGTCATATCTCGTAACTCAGATGTTTTTCGACAATGAAAAATACTATTCCTTCGTTGATAGATGCAGAAAGGAGGGAATCACCGTGCCCATCATCCCCGGGATCAAGCCGGTGGTGCTGCTCAACCAGCTGACAGTGCTTCCGCGCGTGTTCCGCAGCGACATCCCCGAGGCCTTCGCCGCCGAGTTGCGCAAGTGCTCCACCGACGCGGAAGCGAAACAGGTGGGCGTGGAATGGTGCATCCAGCAATGCCGCGACCTCATAGCGCATGGAGTCAGCGGTCTGCACTTCTATACATTTCTCGCCACCGACAGCGTGCGCCAAGTGGCTGAAGCAATCTACTAAAGGAGAAACGAAATGACGAAAAAGGAACTACTACAGTGTGCCTCGGAACGCGTATTGACGCTCGACGGAGCCATGGGCACGATGATTCAGAAATACCGGCTCGACTACGACGGCAACAACGACATGCTCTGCCTCACCCATGGGGATGTGATCACAGCCATCCATGAGTCCTACGCCGCCGCGGGCGCGGACATACTCAGCACCTGCACCTTCAACGCCAACGCCATCTCCATGCACGACTACAACGCAGAGGCGCGATGCCGCGACATCAACAAACGTGGCGCGGAATTGGCTCGCGGCGTGGCGGAAAGGTACCGCGTCAACGAGGGCAGACGCATATACGTGGCGGGATCCATGGGGCCCACCAACAAAGCGGCGTCGATGAGTCCCGACATGAAGAGCCCCGCCATGCGCAATGTCACATACGATGATCTGTTCGACGCCTACACCACCCAAATCGAGGGGCTGATGGAGGGGGGTGTCGACATTCTTCTCTTCGAGACGGTGTTCGACACGATAAACCTCAAAGCGGGCCTCGACGCGGCGGCGCACGTGATGCAATCGCGGGGGACGGAGATCGCGATAATGGTGTCGCTCACCCTCGCCTCCGGGGGCAGGTCATTCTCCGGACAGACGCTGAACGCGTTCCTCACATCCATAGCCCACTCCCCCTACATCGCGAGCGTGGGACTCAACTGCTCATTCGGACCCAAGGATATGCTTCCGCACCTCAAAGAGCTGGCGAAGCTGGCGGTGGAATCACCATTCCGCTATCAGCTGCTCATCTCCGCACACCCCAACGCCGGACTCCCCGATGAGTTCGGCAACTACAGCGAAACTCCGGAGAGCATGGCTGCCACAATCGGCGAAATGCTCAATGAGAGGCTGGTGAACATAGTGGGGGGATGCTGCGGCACCACTCCGGAGCACATACAAAGAATCGCGGCGCTCGCCAAAGCGGCGGAACCCCATGCGCCGCGCCGCATTGAAGCGCCCACCACGCTACGCGTGTGCGGACTCGACACACTCGACATAAAACCGGAGAACAACTTCATCAATGTGGGGGAACGTTGCAATGTGGCGGGATCACGCAAATTCCTGCGACTTATCAACGAAAAAAAATATGACGAGGCGGTGGGGATAGCGCGCAAACAGGTGGAGGCAGGGGCGTTGGTCCTGGACATAAACCTCGACGATGGTATGCTCGACACTACGGCGGAGATGACCACCTTCCTCAACCTACTGGCGTCGGAGCCGGAGATAGCGAAAGTGCCGCTGATGATAGACTCCTCCAATCCGCGGGTGGTGCGCCAAGCGCTTAAATGCGCACAAGGGAAATCCATAGTGAATTCCATCTCCCTGAAAGAGGGGGAAAAACGCTTCCTCGAAGAGGCGCGCATGATCCATGGCATGGGCGCTGCGATGGTGGTCATGGCGTTCGATGAGACGGGACAAGCCACCACCTTCGACAGAAAGATAGAGATATGTCGCCGCGCCTACCATCTTCTGACGGAAAAAGCCGGGATACCCCCCACAGACATAATCTTCGACCCCAACATCCTCACTATAGCCACCGGCATCGAAGAGCACGACTCATTCGCCGCCGACTACATCCGCGCCACAGCATGGATCAAGCAGAATCTCCCCGGAGCGAAAGTGAGCGGCGGAGTAAGCAACCTCTCTTTCGCATTCCGCGGCAACAACTACTTGCGCGAGGCGATGCACGCCGTGTTCTTATACCACGCCATCAAAGCAGGTCTCGACATGGCGATACTGAATCCTTCCACCGCGGTGACTTACAGCGACATAGAACCGTCGCTACGCACACTTATTGAGGATGTGGTGCTAAACCGACGCAAAGGTGCCGCGGAGGATCTCGCCGAATACGCGCGCCTGAACAATGAGAAGAAAACCACAGAAACAACGGCGGCGGTGACCGACCGCTCTAAAATAGCGTTGCCGCAGCGTCTCACCGACGCACTCCTACACGGCAACGAGGAGTTTCTCCGTGACGACCTTGAGGAGGCACTTAAAGAATACCCCTCGCCCATGAAAATCATAGAGGGGCCCCTGCTCGAAGGGATGAACCTCGTGGGGGAGCTCTTCGGAGAGGGCAAAATGTTTCTTCCACAGGTGGTGAAAACGGCACGCACGATGAACCGCGCCGTGGAGATACTCCGTCCCGCCCTCGACAAAGAACGCGGCGATAAAGAACGTGGCGAATGTGTCGGGAATGGGAATGGCACCGGAAGTAGTGCCGGAACCGTGGTTATCGCCACCGTCAAGGGCGACGTACACGACATAGGTAAAAATATAGTGGCGATAGTGCTGGCGTGCAACAACTTCAAGGTGGTGGACCTCGGAGTGATGGTGCCAGCGGAGACGATCGTGGCGAAAGCTAAGGAGGTGAACGCCGACATAATCTGCCTTTCGGGACTTATCACACCCTCGTTGGCGGAGATGAGGCACGTGGCGGAGGAACTGCAACGCCAAGGGATGAAAACGCCGCTGTTCGTGGGTGGAGCTACCACCTCGCTCCTGCACACGGCATTGAGGATAGCACCGGTGTACGACGGCGCCGTGGTGCATATCTCCGACGCGGCACGCAACCCCATTGTGGCGGCGAAAATCATCAGCGCAGCCACACGCGACTCATTCATCTCCGATTTGAGAAAGGAATACGCCACCATACGCGAAGAGTATGAATCGCGCCACACAACGCTTCTCCCCCTCGAAGAGGCGCGCAAGAGGAACGTGAGAAACGACTATGTGGCTCCTGAACCGAGGATTAAGGGGCGACAAATAATTGAGATAGCTGTCGCCGATGTCGTGCCATTCATCAATTGGAAATACTTCCTCAACGCATGGAAAATGGAGGGCAGCGCCAACAGCGGTGGGAATAACACCAACGACGGCGGCACCTACGTTGCCAGTGACGACAACGAGGCGGAGAAATTGCGACGCGACGCGGAGGAGCTACTGCTCCGACTGGACGGCGACGGGAAATGCCACATAAAAGGGCTGGTGGAGATACGCGGCGCATACGGTGAGGATGAGAATATAATATTCGACGACGGCACCATCCTCCCCACCCCGCGGCAACTGCACGACAAGCCCGAATGTAAAGCCCTCGCCGACTATATCGCCCCCAAGGGGGCCGGCGACCACATAGGTCTCTTCGCCGTCACCGCAGGATTGGAGATGGAGGAACTATACGACTCCTACGACAAGAACGGCGACAGCTACAACGCGCTGCTGCTCCAGACGGTGAGCCACCGCCTTGCCGAAGCCGCCGCGGAATGGCTCCACCGCACCACGCGCCGCGAGATATGGGGCTACGCTCCCGATGAGAATCTGACGGTGAAGGAGATGTGGCAAAACAAACATCAAGGCATACGTCCGGCGGTGGGCTACCCCTCACTCCCCGACCAACTACTGATGCACACCATCAATTCCCTCTTGCATCTGGAGGAAATCGGAGTGGAGGTGACGGAGAACGGAGCGATGACTCCCACTGCCACCGTCAGCGGTCTATACATCGCCAATCCGGCGGCGGACTACTTCGTTTTGCCTAAATAAGCGCAAAAAAAGCATATAAAAATTATCTTCATAAATCGTTTATTCACAAGCTATTATTTTGTCGTTAATAATTTTTAACGGCAAAATAATAGCTAAAACCCTTGACAAAGGAGCAATAAAGCTGTAACTTTGCAGTCGAAATCACATCGCGGGATGGAGCAGTGGTAGCTCGTTGGGCTCATAACCCAAAGGTCGGA
>CAYQMV010000068.1:0-11091 GCA_964418705.1 uncultured Sangeribacter sp. | reverse complement strand
AGAGCGTCGGATTCATAACCCGGAGGTCTCGAGTTCAATTCTCGATCCCGCTACCCTCAAAAAGGCGTTGGCTTCGGTCAGCGCCTTTTTTGTTAGTTGAAAAACTTTATGTACCTTTGCAAAGCATACACCACCCTTTTTGAATGGTGCCTCAAAGAAACGGATAAATGACTATAGATAGCAATCACAACAACAACGCTCGCAAAGCGATGACAGATAGCACGTTAACAAAGCAAGACAGAAATCTCAAAATTGTGAGATACCTCTGGACAGGGTTCTTGGGACTCGGGGCGGCGATAGCCCTCCTCCTACTCCTTATATACAACGGAGTGATAGGCTACATGCCCCCGATTGAAGAATTGGAGGATCCGCACGACAAATTGGCGTCGGTGGTCTACGCGTCCGACGGGACCACGGAGATGGGACGCTACTTCTTCGGCGGCGGCAACCGCGTATACACAGACTACGACAGAGTGTCGCCATACGTGATCGACGCGCTCATAGCCACTGAGGATGTACGCTTCGAAGACCACTCCGGCATCGACTTCCTCGCCCTCGGCCGCACCGCCGTGAAAACGCTCATCATGCGCCACAAATCCTCCGGCGGCGGCTCCACAATCACCCAGCAGCTCGCAAAACAATTATATTCACAGCCCTCGTCCAACATTTTCAAGCGCGCGCTCCAAAAGCCGATTGAATGGATGATCGCCATAAAGCTCGAACGCTTCTACACCAAGGATGAGATCATCAACATGTATCTCAACCGCTTCGACTTCCTCAACAACGCCGTAGGCATCAAGACCGCCGCCAACGTCTATTTCGGCAAAGAGCCGGGTGACCTGGAGGCACAGGAGGCGGCGATGCTCATAGGAATGCTCAAAAACCCCAGCTATTATAATCCGCTGCGCAAGCCCGAGCGCACCCTCGAACGCCGCAACGTGGTGCTCGAGCAGATGGTAAAAGCCGGGAAACTCTCCAAGGAGGACGCGGAATCGCTCAAGCAGCTGCCCCTAGGGCTGGACTACCACAGGGTTGACCATAAAGAGGGCGCCGCCCCCTACCTCCGCGAGGAGATACGCCGTCTCATGACCGCCAAGAAACCCGTGCGCCCCAAACGCGGAGACTACGACTCTCGCGTGTCGTACGCAATCGCCATGAGCCAATACAACACCGACTCCACACAATGGGAGACCGACCCCCTCTACGGATGGATCATCAAAAACCCCAAACCCGACGGGAGCTACTACGACCTCTACACCGACGGACTTCGCATCTACTCCACCATCGACGTCAATATGCAGGCGTATGCCGAAGAGGCGGTGATGGAGCATCTCGGAGGCACCCTCCAGCCGGCGTTCACGCAGGAGAAACGGGGTAATAAATACGGACCCTACACCACCAACGCCAACGAACTCTCCGGCAAAGGGGTGCAACGCCTCATCAAAAACGCCATACGCCAGACCGAACGCTACAGAGTGATGAAACTCGCCGGAGCGTCGGACGCGGAGATCGAAAAAGCGTTCAACACACCCGTGGAGATGGATATCTTCACCTATATCACCGAAAACAGCAAGCATGGACGCAAAATCAAAACCGGGACTAAGTCCACGGTGATGACCCCACGCGACTCGCTGCTATATATGAAATCGATCCTCCGCACGGGATTGATGTCGATGGATCCCGTCAACGGCTATGTCAAGGCATACGTCGGAGGGCCGAACTTCCAATATTTCCAATACGACATGGTTTCCCGAGGACGCCGCCAGATAGGCTCCACAGCGAAGCCGTTCCTCTACACCCTCGCCATGGAGGAGGACTACACCCCCTGCTCACAGCTCCTCAACACCCAGCCCACCTTCGGCAATTGGTCGCCTCGCAACAGCGGCAGCGGCAGAGTGGGTCAGATGGTAGACCTGCGGTGGGCCCTCACCAACTCCAACAACTGGATCTCCGCGCGCCTGGTGGCTGATCTCCAGCCGGTGAACCTCGCCAACAAAATGCGTATGTTCGGACTCACAGGCACAATCGAGCCCACGCTCCCCTTGTGTCTCGGCACCAACGACGCGTCGGTGAAGGAGATGGTGGCTGCATACTCCACCTTCGCCAACAAGGGCATCCGCGTAGATCCCATCTTCGTCACACGCATCGAAGACAGCCAGGGCAACGTGATTTACAGCGCCATACCCCACCGCGCCGAGGTCACCAGCGAAAACGCATACTATAAGATACTCTCCATTCTGCTCAACGTGGTCGACTCCGGTACGGGAGCGTCGCTTCGCAGCCGCTACGGCATCTCCGCGCAGATGGGCGGCAAAACCGGAACCACCAACTCCAACTCCGACACATGGTTTATGGGCTTCACACCCCAGCTGGTCACCGGAGTATGGGTGGGGGGTGAAGAACGCTACATCCACTTCAACACCATGGCCCTCGGTCAAGGCGCGCGCGCCGCGCTTCCCCTCTACGGAATTTTCATGAGGAAAGTCTACGCCGACAAACGTCTCCCCTACGACCAGACAACGCGATTCGAGTTCCCCGACGGTCTCGACCTTTGCGACGGAGCCTACGTGGCAACAAGCCATGAAACCGCTGCCGAAAGCGAGGAGATTGAGGGCATCTTCGAATAATTCACAAAAAAATTTCCAAAATAATATTGCACTTTCAAAATTATTGTCTAATTTTGAAAGTGCAATTAGTAAACTAATATCAATGAAATAACATAACTAATAAAAATATATGGCAAAACTACTCAAAGTCAGAGACTTAACTCTGCGCGACGGACAGCAATCGCTATTCGCCACACGAATGAAACAAGAGAATGTGGATAAACTGCTCCCACTCTACCACGATGCTCATTTCTACATTATGGAGGTATGGGGCGGAGCCGTTCCCGACTCAGTGATGCGTTATTTGGGTGAATCACCATGGGATCGTCTGCGTTCATGCTCCAAAGAGATGAAAGGAATCTCCCTGCTATCAGCTCTTTCCCGCGGACGCAACCTCTTCGGTTATGTGCCCTATCCTAACTCCGTACTTGAGGGTTTCTACAAAGAAGCCACTAAAAACGGACTTAACGTGATGCGTATTTTCGACGCATTGAACGATATTGACAACATCAAAGAATCCATCCGCATGATCAATGAGATGGGTGGAATCGCCGATGCCGCCGTATGCTACACCGTGGATCCGAAAGAGGAGCCCAAGGCAGCGCCCCAGAAGAAGGGTTTCTTCAGCCGTCTCTTCGGCTCCAAGGAGCAAGCCCCCGCGCAACCGGAGAAAATCTTCACCGACGAATATTTCGTGGCTAAAGCCAAAGAGATGGAGCGTATCGGTGCGAAGATGATCACCCTCAAAGATATGGCGGGTTTGGTTAACCCGAGCCGTATCTTCCACCTCATGCCCAAATTGAAACAAGCGTTGAAAGTGCCTGTGGACTTCCACACACACTGCACCCCCGGCTACGGCTTGGCATCCGTGCTCACCGCGATAATCAAGGGCGTGGATATCGTCGACACCAACATCTGGTGGTTCGGTGGCGGTTCCGCCGCTCCGGCGATCGAGCTTATATGGATCTTCTGCCAGAAATTGGGCATCGAGCTTGATGTCAACATGGAGGCTGTCGCTAAAATCCGCAAAGAGCTTGTCAACGCACGTAAAGCCCTCGCCGACTTCGACCTCAACAAAGATAAATGGCCGCACGACTTCGACGAGTACTACGCAAAAATGCCGAAAGAGATCGATGCTGAATTTGACCGTGCCATCGCCGCCGCCACCGCCGACAAAGAGGAGGAACTTCTTGACGCATGCCACAAGATCGAGGCATACTTCGGTTTCCCGAAACCCAACGAGCTGGTTAAAAACGCCGAGGTTCCCGGTGGAATGTACTCCAACATGGTCGCCAACCTCCGCGCCCTCAAGTCTGAGGATGTCCTCGACGAGGCAATGGCACTCATCCCGAAGGTGCGCCGCGACGCCGGTTTGGTGCCTTTGGTGACCCCCACAAGCCAAATCGTAGGTTCACAAGCCGTGGCTCTCGCACTCGACCGCCGCAAAGGCGCCGCCGACTACACCAACAAGAACAACCAATTCATCAACCTTGTCAAGGGTGAGTATGGCAAGACTCCGGTGCCCGTGAACCCCGAGTTCCGCGCGCAAATCACCGGCAGCCCCGAAGAGCGTCCCTACGATATCACTAAACACAACAGCCCAGCTAATCCGGAACTCCCCGAGTTCGGCGGCGTGAAACTTGCGCAAAACGACGAGGAATACCTCTTGCTCGAGTTGCTTCCCGCCGTAGCCACCGGCTACCTCAAGAATATCCGCAAAGCCGAATATGAGGCTAAAGCCCCCGCAGCCCCGGCTCCCAAAGCTGAAGAGGTGAAGAAGGAGGAGGCTCCCGCGGTTGAAATCACAGGTCCCGTGCTTAAAGCCCCCATGGGTGGAAAAGTGATGGAAATCCTCGTGAAACCCGGCGACAAAGTGAAACATGGCGATGTGGTGATCGTTTACGAAGCCATGAAGATGGAAAACGACCTCACTTCCGACATGGAGGGTACCGTAAAACGTCTGCTCGTGAAAGCTGACGACGTGATGGGTACTGACCAACCACTCATCGAGTTTGAATAACACTCCACTACATACAAGTTCTAAATTCATTTCATAAGAAAATTTTTTTTTACAAACGGGGAGGCGGCGAAGCGATTCACCGCCTCCTCCTTTGTTTTAGCTTGGAAATGTATTACCTTTGTAAAAAATATATATCTGCAAAAGATATATCAGTAAGAAATATCTTCAAAAAATATATAAGCAAAAACGAACATTTGCCATGAAATTAAACACCTCAGCCGCGAAACGCGCCGTGATCGGGATGCTACTCCCCCTGAGCGCCATGGCGGCGAACGCCCAAATCACTCTCGTGCGCGACGGGAAAGCGAAATCGCGCATCGTGGTGGCTGACGACAGCTCCGTCAACCACCGCGCCGCCGAACTGCTCCAAGACTTCGTGGAGCGCATAAGCGACGCGAAACTCCCCATCGTCGCCACCGCCAAGACTAAATCGGGGGATGTGGTGATAGGCTCCGGCTCCATAGAAGGACTCACCGAAGATGGTTTCCGCCTCGCCGAAAACAACGGAGCGCTATACATCAGCAGCGGCGGCGACAAAGGCGCGCTCTACGGCGTGGTGCAGCTCCTTGAGGATTACCTTGATGTGCAATACTACGCCGCCAACGCCTACACCCTCACACACCGCGGCACCATCACCCTCCCTAAGATAGAGAGAACCGTGAACCCCGCATTCCGTTACCGCCAAAGCCAATGCTACGCCATGGCGGAGGATCCCATCTACCGTATATGGATGCGCTTCGAGGAACCCTCCGATGTCTTCGCCGACACTCTGTGGGTCCACACTTTCAAACATATCCTCCCCTCCGAGACGTTCGGGAAAACGCACCCGGAATATTATTCCTACATCAACGGGGAACGCCGCCCCGGACCCGCCGCGCAATGGTGCCTCACCAACCCGGAGCTGTTTGAGGTGGTGGCGCAGCGCATAGACTCCATCTTCAAAGCGAACCCCGACAAAAATATGATTTCGGTGAGCCAGAACGACGGCAACTTCACCAACTGCGGATGCGATGCCTGCCGCGCCGTGGATGAGTATGAGGGGAGTCCCTCGGGAAACTATATCCGCTTTCTCAATAAGCTGGCGGAGCGATTCCCCGACAAACAATTCTCCACCCTCGCCTATCTCTTCACCATGCATCCGCCGAAGCACATCAAGCCGCTCCCCAACGTGAATATCATGCTCTGCGACATCGACAGCAAACGCGAGGTGCCACTCACCGACAACGCCTCCGGACGCGACTTCCTCAACGCCCTCGAAGGATGGTCTAAAATCACAAACAATATCTTCGTGTGGGACTACGGCATCAACTTCGACAATATGGTGGCTCCGTTCCCCAACTTCCCCATACTTCAGAAGAATATCCAAATCTTCAAGGAGCATAACGCCACTATGCACTTCTCCCAAATAGGTGGCTCGAAGGGTGGCGATTTCTCGGAGATGCGCGCCTACATCATCAGCAAGCTTATGTGGGACCCCTATCTCAACGTCGACTCACTCACGCGCTCCTTTATGAAAGGGTACTACGGCGACGCGGCGCCCTACATCTACCAATACGAGAAACTTCTCGAGGGCGGACTGCTGGCGAGCGACATCGACCTTTGGATCTACGACTCCCCGGTGAGCCATAAGAACGGGATGCTCAACGCCAAATGCCGCAAACGCTACAACGAGCTGTTTGATGAGGCGGAGCGGGCTGTGGCTGATGATTCCACACTTCTTCGCCGCGTGCGCATGGCGCGTCTGCCGCTGCAATACTCCGAATTGGAGATCGCGCGCACGGAGACGGGACATGACCCGGAGGAGATACGCGCGGCGGTGGATCTCTTCGACGAACGCACCGCGGAGTTCGGCGTAATCACCCTCAATGAGCGCAGCAACAATCCGCACGATTATTGCGAGCTATACAAGCAGCGTTATCTGCCGCACGCCGGCGTCAACAAAGCCGCCGGGGCTAAAATCACATGGAACATCCCCCCCACAGGACGCTACGCCGCCTTCGGGGAGAAAGCCCTCACCGACGGTCTCTACGGCGGCACCTCTTTCGTGGAGGGATGGGTAGGATGGGAAGGCACCCACCCGACTCTCACACTCGACATGGGAGAGGAGAAGGAGTTCACCTCCGTGGAGTGTGATTTCCTCCATCAGTTGGGTTCATGGGTTCTACTCCCGAAAAAGGTGGTGTACAGTATCTCCACCGACGGAGAGAATTTCACGCTCTTCGGAGAGAAGGAGCAGCCTGAGGACCGCGACGTGCGCGTGAAGTTCGTGCAACTCGGATGTGAATCCCCCGCTCCGGTGAAAGCACGCTATGTGCGCATCGACATCACCGGCACCGGCACCTGCCCCTCCTGGCACTACGGCGTCGGATACCCCGCCTGGTTCTTCATCGATGAAATAGTGGTTAAGTAGAAAGACTTGAAAGACCTGAAAGCCTCACCTAAAAGCCTCACCCCAACCCTCTCCTGAAGGAGAGGGGGCTGGGTAAGGGCTTTTCAAATAATGCGACAAAAAGAACAAACTGTAAGTATATTCAGAACAATAATATCACTTTTAGAAAAACTCACGGAGTTTCAAAGGGTTGCACAAAAGAAAGTTGTTAAATATCCAAAAGTAATTTGGATATTATTCATTATATTCATAACTTTGCATCGGCAATAAGGAAAAAAATCAACGATAGCTTACCTTTTGAAAGAGAGAAGTTGACAATAAAAGGAAACTTGGATTTGAAGGAAAGAGTTGTCTGAAAAGATAGCTTCCAATTTAGAAAAGAGTTTAGACGGAAACGGCTTAGATTTTAAAAGAAAAGTTGACGTAAAAAATTGACTTAAACAATAAATGGATCGTATCAGTGCGATAATCACATCGACTGTATGCATTACCTGTTCACTGATCGCCTCCGCACGAGGGAACTACGCACAGGAGCGAGACACAGTCACCTTCTACTTCGACTGCGCATCATCGCTGTTCAATTCGGGAACGACGTCCGACAACGAACGCCTTGATTCTCTGGTCAGGTTCATCGACACCATCAGCACACAATGCCGCGATACCATTCATGTCACCATCAAAGGTTCCGCATCGCCCGAGGGTAACTCCGCGAAAAACATGGTCCTATCCAGCCGACGCGCCGACACCCTCCACGCCAAACTGCGTTCACGCGTCACCGCAAAGAATGTGAGTTATTCCATGTCGTACATCGGCGACAACTGGGGGGAGCTGCAGCTCCTGGTCACCGCCGCCGACATCGCCGACAAAGAGGAGATACTCCAACTCTTCACTCTACCGATAGAGACCCGCTCCGGCGGGAGGGTCGTCGGAAGCCGCAAGCGGAGCATGATGCGCCACAAAGGGGGACGCACATGGCGCGAGCTCCACTCCCGTTTCTTTCCGTTGCTGCGCAAAACGGAAGTAACCGTGGACTACGCCATGGAAATCCCACTGCCGGAACCTGAGGAGCCCATGGAGCGCGCCTCCGACGCCATCCTCCACAGCGATGAGGAATCCGCCCGCGCCGACGCGGCGGTAGAGTTCCCCACCGAAGCGGAAACGGCAGTCACCGAGGCACTAATCCACGAAGGGATGCGTTTTCTCTTCGCCGTGAAAACGAATATGCTCCTCGACGCGCTCGCCATCCCCAACCTCGGAGTGGAGTTCCCTCTCCCGAAGAGCTTCTCCGTAGGTGCGGATTGGATGTACGCATGGTGGAAAACCGACAAACGCCACCGCTATTGGCGCACCTATGGGGGCGACCTCCACATCCGCAAATGGTTCGGCACTGGCGACACGCCCCTGACCGGACACCATGCCGGAGTCTACGGACAGATCCTGACCTACGACTTCGAATGGGGCAACCGCGGATACCTCGGCGACCGCTGGAGCTACGGCGCCGGAGTGGAATATGGCTACTCCCGCAAAATCGCACGCCGGCTCAACATCGATTTCACCATTGGAATCGGCTATCTCGGCGGCGAATACAAGGAGTATCTCCCCGACGCGGGATGCTACGTGTGGCAAGTCACCAAGCAGCGGCATTGGTTCGGCCCTACAAAAGCCGAAATATCACTTGTATGGCTCATCGGCAACGCCTACACCACCACCAAGAAAGGGGGGACCACGCTATGAGAGTTCTCCGCCACGTCCCCTATATGATCCTCGCCATCCTGTTGGCGCTTACCGCATCGTGTGAGCACAAGGAGCTATGCTACCGCCACCCACACACCGCTGAACTGAACCTCGTGTTCGACTGGAGCGACGCCCCCGAGGCGAACCCCGGAAGCATGTGCGTCTACTTCTATCCCGAAGAGACAGACGAGATGCCTTACGTGTTCTACATCACCGGGAACCGCGGGACCACGCTCTACCTCCCCGGCGGAACTTACAAAGTGATCGCCTACAACAACGACACCGACGGCGTAGCCTACGGTGCCACCGACTACTTCGAGACCCATTACCTACACACACGCGACACCAGCATTATTGAATCCATCAGTATGATGTCGCAGTCCATCGGAACTGTTCCACGCCCGGCGGCATCCGCCGACCAACGCGTGGTTATTACTCCCAACCAAATGTGGGGATGCGCCACCACCGGCATCACGGTAGACACCACCGCCGGCACAACTCAGACAATCATTCTGCGCCCCCATCTACTCACGTGCAACTACACGTTTGAGATACGCAACGTGAAGAACCTCCAATACGCCGCGCGCATAAGCGCCGCAATATCAGGAATGTCCGGAAGCCTTCGCGTCCATACCGAACTCACGGATCCCGAACCCGTAACCTTTCCCTTAAGCGTTAACCGGGATTCATCCACCATCTACGGTCAATTCCACACCTTCGGCTACAACGCCGAGACCGACGCACTCAAGCAGATGATGCTATATGTGTGGTGTACCGACGGATCACGCCACGCCTACGGCACTGACGGCGACGACCACTTCAACGTGACCCGGCAAGTGGTCAACGCCCCGGACCCGAGGAATGTGCATATTATCATCGACGGCATCGAACTTCACAAGCCCGATGAGAGCGACTCCGGCGGTTTCTCTCCCTCTGTGGACGACTGGGATGACGAGGAAGCCACCATCCACCTGTAGGAGGCTGCCACGATAAATTTTAATTCAATTTAATTTCACCTTCGCTATCATACTCAGTAGCGATAACAGATTAAAAACCACCTAAAGAAACTAATTATTATACCTAATACAAAAAAAATTATGACATTTAGATTTCCTAAGAGCATCGTGATGCTTAGCGTAGCGTTACTTGCAATGAGTGCTTGTTCCAACGACGATATCATCGAACAAGTTACCGATACCCCGTCATCCGACCTGATCACGTATAGCGTGAATGTACCGGCAGCCACCCGTGCGGCAACAGTCTACAACAGCACTACCCTGCCCTCAGACTTCTACGTTTGGGCATCTTACAATGACGGTACATCAACCACACTTCAAACCTTCTTCAACTGCGATAAAGTGACGAAAGAGAGCGGCAGCAGCACCTATCAAGGTAAAGGCTCGCAATATTGGCCCGCTTCCGGAAAGATCAACTTCTTCGCAATCGGCGGAATCACCCCCGCCTCGGCAAATTGGGCATGGGACACCAACTTCACCGCCCCCACCTATACTTATGAGAACACAGCCACAGCAGACCTCCTCTACGCTGTCAAGAAGGACCAAGAGCGTCCCACAAGCAATATAGCATCCACATACGTGCCGCTGAACTTCCGCCACGCCTTGTCGCAGATAGCGTTCACAGCACAGGTGACCAACCCCGCGCTCTATGTGGAGATAACAAGCGTCACAGTGAACAACACCTACAAGAAGGGTACGTTCACATTCCCCAGCGCGACTACAACAGCTCAAATCACCGGTGACAACAAAACCCTCTCCAACACAGGAACATGGGCATTCACCAATGGTGACTCCAACTCAAACCTCGGCAACTTCTCCGTGAACTTCGGTGAATCAAGCACCTCCCCGGCGAAAATCCCCTGCTACTCCTCCGGCACTACCGCCAAGGGCGCGGTGGCATGCAGCGACGTGCTCCTCATCATGCCCTACAACTACACGGCATGGAACCCCAACGCCACGGACACCACTAAGGATAAGACAGGCAACGCCTACTTCACAATCAAATGCACCATCTATAACTCCCTCGACGGCATCAGCGCCAACGTGAAACTTTGGGAGGGTGACATCTACGTGCCGGCGACATTCAATTGGAGCATGGGCTACCGCTACACCTACAACTTCATCTTCGGAACAGGCTCCGGCGGCTACGACGAGAACGGCAACCCCGCGCTCTACCCCATCCAATACACCTGGACCTGCGACGATTGGATCGAAAGCACTGCCTCAACAATCAATATGGAGACAAGTTCCTCCAACTAATCAGGCATGATTAATTAGCAAAAGACACTATATTTCAAATATCAAAAACTCCTTAAACCACCCCGG
>CAYQMV010000067.1:0-11166 GCA_964418705.1 uncultured Sangeribacter sp. | reverse complement strand
CATTTAAGAGTGAACAATCCAAATTTCTCCCATGCGGGAAGATACTCGCCGCCGATGAGTGACTTATCTATATCCTTGTCGTAGTCCATTTGGAATTTGGGGATACGTATCTGAGCGTATGAGCCGGGCATGAAATTCATGTGCTCTCCTTTTGGCAGCTGCACAATGAACTCCTTGATAAATGTGGCAACATTGCGGTTGGAGATAACCTCACACTCCCACTCTTTCACATCAAGGGCGGAGGGGTCCACATCGAGTTTCATATCGGATTTCACCTTCACCTGGCATCCCAAACGCCAATGGTCTTTCATCTGCTTGCGTGAGAAATGCACAGCTTCGGTGGGAAGCATCTCGCCGCCACCCTCCACGACTCTCACTTTGCACTGACCGCAGCTACCCTTTCCGCCGCACGCCGACGACAGATGCACATCATGGTCGGCAAGCGTCTGGAGCAGCGTCTTTCCGCTATTGGCTTTTATCCTCTTCTGTCCGTCGTTGATGGATATTTCAACCTCACCGGAAGCCACCAAGAAACGCTTGGCTACCAACAACACGGCGACAAGCACCATGGCGATACCCAAAAACAAAAGCGACGCCGCGATAATTGAATTCCAATTTATCTGTGATATAATCAAATTCAGTGTCATTTTCTTAGTCCGTTAAAGTTTTATACCGAGGAACGACATAAATGCTATTCCCATAAGTCCGGTGATTATAAAAGTGATACCCACGCCACGCAACGGAGCCGGGATATTGGAATAGGCGATACGCTCACGTATGGCAGCCAACGCTGTGATAGCCATGAGCCATCCTATGCCGGAACCGGCGCCATACACCGTAGCTGTCCATGCGTCGGCAAACTCCTTCTGCTGCATAAACAACACCGCTCCGAGGATGGCGCAGTTCACCGCAATCAACGGCAGGAAGATTCCCAACGAGTTATATAGCGAAGGGGAGTATTTCTCTATCACCATCTCCAAAATCTGAACCAACGCCGCAATCACTGCGATAAACATGATCAGACCCAAGAAACTCAAATCTGTCTGTGCGTATTCAGAGCCGAGCCAGCTCAAAGCCCCCGGTATCAAGAGATACTGATTTATACACCATGTGATCGGAAGAGCGATTATCAGCACGAAGCTCACTGCCACTCCCAATCCGAACGCTGTCTTCACATTCTTCGACACCGCAAGGAAGGAACACATTCCCAAGAAGTAGGCAAACACCATGTTGTCTACAAAAATAGAACGTATGAAGAGGTTTAAATTTTCCATTTTCTTTACTTTTTATAGGACATCATGATTATTTATCCTGCAAATCTTTATTCTTGGCACGATGTACCCATATAATGCACGCGAGGGTAATAAGAGCCATCGGGGGAAGAATCATCATACCATTGTTCATGTATCCGGCATCGTACCATGACTGAGGCACCACTTGGAAACCGAAGAGCGTGCCGGAACCGAACAGTTCCCTGAAAAACGCCACAATAATAAGTATGGAGCCATAGCCGAGACCATTTCCCACACCGTCGAGAAACGACACCCACGGACGATTGTTCAAAGCGAACGCCTCCAAGCGTCCCATGATAATACAGTTGGTGATGATAAGTCCGATGAACACCGACAACTGCTTGCTCACATCATAAGTGTAAGCCTTAAGCACTTGATCCACGATAACAACCAACGCTGCGACAACCAAGAGCTGCACGATGATGCGGATGGAACCGGGAATCGTCTTGCGGATCAACGATATTATCACATTGGAGAACGCCAACACCGCGGTGACGGAGATTGTCATCACCACCGCCGGCTCAAGTTTGGCAGTCACCGCCAACGCCGAACATATACCTAATATTTGGACTATGACCGGATTCTCTTTCGACAAAGGATTAAAGAATGCCGATTTTGTTGCTTTAGAGATAGCCATAATTATTTATTTGCTGATTGAAGGTTCTTAAAATAAGCGTCGTAAGGACGAAGCGAGTTCTCCAGCATGCGTTGCACACCCTGGCTGGTGATAGTTCCGCCGCTCACCGCGTGTACATAGCTCCCCTGCGCCGGTTCCTGACCGACTTTCGCCACTTTCACCGAAGTGAACGTGTCGTTGTCGTAAACGCTTTTGCCGCGGAATTGATCCTGGAATTTAGGTTTCTCTATCTCGGCTCCGAGTCCCGGAGTCTCACCCTGATGTGCGAAATACGCACCATAGATGGTCGCCCCGTCGGAATCAAACGCCACATAGCCCCATATCGGACCCCATAATCCAGCTCCGTACACAGGAACTATATATTTAGTGCCGTCGGGAGTGCCGCATATATACACAGGGAGCAAACGCTCATTGTCGCTCTTCTTCACCTGCTCCGACACATTCACATCAAAAGCCTTGGCACCGCCCTTGACATCAAACCCGCGTGAGTTCACTGTCTTCTCCACGATATGCGAGGCATATATGTCGGATATGCTCTCGCCACTCTTCGGAGTAATCAACGCCGCCGCCAATATCTGCCGTTTCTTATCATTGGCGATATTCTCATCTTGTCTCGGCTTCAAGGTTTGGTAGACCAACGACAACGCCACACCCACCACCAGCACGAGTACCGCGGAATATATGATTGTGTAGAGGTTCCCCTCTCTTTTGATTGCCATAGTTATATCTTTTATTTTATCAAGCTCTTTTATTTATCATGCCTTGATTCTCTTCTGACGGCGGCGTATGTTGACATTCACCACGCAATAATCTATCAACGATGCGAAGCAGTTCAGCAACAGCACCGCCAACATGGCACCCTCGGGGAAGCCGGTGTTGAAACATCTGATTACAATCGCCATCACTCCGATGAGGAAACCATAGATATATTTCCCCGCATTGGTGCGGCACGCCGTCACAGGGTCAGTCGCCATAAACACTATTGCGAACGCAAATCCACCGAGACAGAGTTGGGTCATCGGGTCAAGCTGAGTGACGGGGTACGTGGGGGATTGGAACATATTGACCACAAACGCCATCAAACCACCGCCCACGAAGCCGGAGAGGATTATGCGCCAGCTGGCAATCCCGGTGACCAACAATATCACAGCACCTATGAGGATGCAGAATGTGGAGGTCTCACCCCATGAACCGGGGATGAAGCCAAAGAAATAGTCCATAAACGAAAGGGGGTCCCCCACCACGTTAGTTATGGCGGCACCTCCATCGGAGGCTGCCAACTGACCCAACGGGGTGGCTCCGGAGAATCCGTCGACGGCGGCATCACCGCCTAAAGAGACGAACACCACGTCGCCACTCATCTTGGAGGGATATGCGAAGAATAGGAACGCACGGGCAACCAACGCCACATTCATGAAATTATAGCCGGTGCCGCCAAACGCCTCCTTGGCGAAAATCACGGCAAACGCCACAGCCACCGCAATCATCCAACAAGGGGTGTCGACAGGACATATCATCGGAATCAATATTCCCGACACCAAAAAACCCTCCTGGATTTCATGACCGCGCATCTGCGCCACGATGAACTCTATGCCGAGTCCCACCACGTATGCGGTGACTATCTGGGGCAGCACTTTCCACAAGCCATAGACGAAGAGACTGAACAAAGCGTCAGTGGACTCCCCTACCGCCAAGGCATGCTGATAACCTATATTCCACATACCGAACAAACAGCAGGGAAGGAGCGCCAACACCACCATAATCATGGTTCGTTTGGAATCATTTCCATCATGGATATGCACACCCGACTTTGATGTCGTGTTCGGAGTATAAAGGAATGTGTAGAAGCCGTCGAACACCGATTGGAGCTTCTCATATTTGCCCCCTTTCTCGAACTTCGGCTTTATCTTATCTATTTTCTCTTTTAACTTACTCACGTCGTTATATATAATGTTGATTTATATAATTCTTCTCTATAATTAGGATAGGGATGGAATCTATTCCAACTCCTTGCGCAGATAAGCCAAGCCCTCGCGCACAATCTGCTGGATATTGATCTTGGAAGTGTCCACAAACTCCGCAAGTGCGAAATCCTCGGGAGCAACCTCATAAATTCCCAACTTCTCCATCTTATCTATATCCTTGGTGATAATCGCCTTCAAAAGATATTCGGGATAGATATCCATGGGGAACACCTTGTCATACTCACCGCTGACAATCATGGCGCGTCTGCCACCCTTTATCCTCGCATCGAAGTCAAACGGCTTCTTAAGTCCGCGGAGAAACGCCGGGAACGAATGTTTCACACTGAAACGTTTGGGACTTACGGACGCCCAACCCATGAATTCCTCACGGTCGTCGCCCTCCTCAATCACTGAAATATGACGATAAGGGTATCTGAGGAAATCGGTTTCGGGATTCATCTTATATCCGGTGAGGACATTTCCCGAAATCACACGTTGATGATGTTCGGTTCTCTTCAAATTATCCTTTAGGAGAGTGCCTACAGCCACACCCACAGAGGATTTCGCCATCACAGGCTTTGCCACTTCAGGACCGGTGACAGCTATTTCAGCATCCATATCAAGGGTGGCATTGTCGAACAAGCGGCCTATTCTCACCACGGTGCGCGCATCCAACGCCCATACCGTCTCACCCTTATTCACCGGTTTGATGTTAGCTATCTGCACGCCTACATTTCCGGCGGGGTGGGGACCCTGAATTTCAACTACTTCGACACCGGGCACATTCACTCCGGAGCCAAAACGCATTCCTAAATAGACATTGCCGGAAGTGAGGCGTTTAAGAACCTTCACACCCATCTCCAAAGGATGTTTGTCAGCCACAGTGATAATATCAGGAGCCAAAGGTGCGGAATCGAAAGTGGTGATAAATATATCACGCGGCACCACATCGGTGCGCGGCACCACATCGTAGGGACGCTGACGCATCATCGCCCACAGACCCGTTTCACACAGCAATGAGATGATTTGTTCGTTGTCGGCGGCAGTCACAGAATAAGTGATGGGCGACAAACTCACTTTAGAGCTTTTCACCACCACCGCCTCTATCTTGCGGCGGTCGCCGCGGCGTATCTCCTCCACCACTCCGGCGATAGGAGAAACTATCTTTATCTTCGCACTCTCCTTATCCACCAACAAAGGGGAACCTTTCACTACCTCGTCGCCGGCTTTCACCACTGCTTTCCATCCCATCCCCGGATAATCATCGGGGACAACGCCTACCTTTGTAGCCTTGATTTCCACAGTCGCGGTGTCGGAGACACCCCCGTTCAACGGAATATCCAATCCTTTCTTTATACGTATAATGTCAGCCATATAATTTTATTATATAACGATCCTTGATTTTCAACAAGTTATTCAAACTTGAATTCTCTCTAAGATACCTCACAAAATATCATGCAAAGTTAGCAAAAAAAAGGGATACTCTAAAGAGCACCCCTTTCATATAACGCCTTAATATACGTTTTTGATTTATGAGACTTGAATTATTCTCCCGGGAATCATTTTATTATTCCGGCAGAATCATTCCGTCCGAAAAATAATCATCAAATCCGCACCGGTTTTATTTCATTTTTTCAACACCGATTTATTTCATTTTATCTACAAATGCTTTAATCTCCGTGTTGGTGGGATCGTAGACCAAACCTTTGTTGTAATACAACTTGGCGTTGGCGTTGTCACCCTTGGTGTAGTAGTAGTTACCCACGTAGTAGCAAAGTTTCTTGGCATCGGAAGCATATTTGGACGCGTCAGCCACACTCTCCAATTTGGAAATCGCAGTCTTGTAATCCTCCAATGCCACCGCGGGAGCATCATTCTTGGAAGCACCTGCCACCTTCACGTCACCGAGAAGTTTGTGGGGGGCATATTGAGCACCGTCAGCGGCAATAGCCTTGTTGGCGTATTCAACCGCCTTCGACATATATGAGCCTCTTTCGGAAGAATTATCAGCGGAACTGATAGCTCCGAAGTATGCCAATTTACCCTCTTGGATATAGTCGTTGTACGACGGTTTCTCCAATTTGGAGATATAAGTCTCATAAACATCCGCAGCCTTGCCATAGTTCTCCTTATCCACATAAGCGAACGCCAACGATTTATAGAACTGAGAAGCGTTGGGATAAGTCTTTATAGCATCCTCAAGCACAGCAATTGCTTCATCGGGACGTTTGTCGTCGCTAAGCTCACCGGCGATAAGGGTGTAGTCGATTTGAGCAAGCTCATTCTCTTTGGGATTGGCATTATGCTTGGCAAGCAATTTCTCAGCCATCTCCAAACGTTGGCCTTTGAGGTCGGGGAGCTGGGCGGCGTTCATGAATTGATAACGCATCGCAGTGAAATTGTCGGGATTCTTGCGAAGCAACTGAGTGGCGTAATCATAACCCTTTTGGAAATCCGAACCGTAGAAAAGTAGGAATGAATAACGGTCCTCGTCACGGTCGAAGTGGTTGGGGTTGTTCACATATTTGCCATAAGACTCCGCGGCCTCTTTATATTTGCCGAGAGTATAGTATGTGTTGGCTAACTCACGCTGACCGAGAGCTGAATTAGGATTGTTTTGAAGAAGGTTCTTCAGCTGTTGGATAGCGTAGTTGGGGTTCACATCCACGTGCACATCGGCGTTTTTCACATACGCCTCCACTGCCGAGGGATCCATGCTGTATGCCATTTCAAACATTCCGGCTGCCTCGCCCCAATCCTTCTTATCGTAAGCCTGGTCGGCAAGGAACACATAATAATCAGGGCATTGGGGATCAATCTTATATGCTTTCTCCATGCGCTTGGTAATCTCCTTAGCGTATGTAGTGGGGTTGACCGCATAGTAAGCACGCGCTATGGCTATCTCCACTGAGGCATTTTTCTTCACATATTTCTCCGCGGTCTTGAACTGCAACTCCGCATCCTTTGAATTGCCGCTGAGCAAGCTCAAATATCCAAGACCCACGTAGTTGTAGGGATTGGTGGCATCCAACTCCACACCTTTGTTGAAGTCCGCCTTCGCCTCCTGGGTGTTCTTGTTGTGCAACGCAATCATACCAAGGTAATAGTAGGAAGCACTCTTATCGGTGCCGGCGTTGTCCATGTTACGCTCAAGAAGTTCTTTGGCGTTGGTAAACCTTTCGGCTTTATAATACTCTATGCCATCCTTATACCCTTGACCAAACATCGCCAGAGAGGAACCGGCTAAGAGCATAGCTGCTAAATACTTGAATTTCATCGTACCTTTATTTTTATGTGTTTATTTATTTTTCTTATTTCTTATTAGAAAACGAATTTTTCATTTGGTTTAATATACCAACTTGATTTTTTGTCTATAATTTCACACGTCCACTCTATTTCAACGACACCACTCGCGGATTCACATGATATGGCATTATTCCCGTCTGGGAAATAATCTTCTGACCCACGAATCCGGTGACAAAAGTATAGAAGCTATGGACTATGGTTGAATTGGAACCGGTGGAAATGATATACACCTTGCGAAACAACGGATACTCGCCACTGTTGATGTATAGCTGATATGGTTTGAAACCTTGAAGCTCATCATCACGACGCACTTTCAGCACCTTCACCGCATCGGTGAAATCTGTCCGTATAGTATCGTTGGCGTTCTGGAGGTTCTCCAATTTCTCTTTCATCGGCATTTTGGTGGCATTGAGGTTGTCGCCAAGCCAGCTCACGCTGATAATACCCAAGGCATGTTTATTGTTCTTAACCACCTCAAACACCTGCTGATTGTTCTCCTGTGCGAATGCGTTGGGATTGTCGGAAATCATTTTTCCCTCGGGGAGAAACTTATCCTTCATATAGCTCACGGTGCTACTCCCTTGATTATCGAACACAATCTTTATGGCTGTGGTATCCGCCACCGCCAACTGCGACCATTTGCTCGTCTCCCCTCTTAGAATATCACCTATTTCACTCATGGAGAGTTGTCCGATGGGATTATCCTTATTGACAATAAGAGCCACGGCATCCACCGCAATACAATTCTGACGGACAATCCTGCGTTGCGACCCTTTGATATAATCTATCTCCTTGCTTGTAAGTTCACGTGTGGCAACAGCCAACTGGGTGCGTCCATCAATCAACGAATCCAACGCCGAGGTCTCACTCACGTAAAACGGAATAATAGAACCCTCCGGATATTGGTATTCAAACACCTCGATCTCCTCATCCAAAATACGCTTGAATCCATCGTCACAATATATCGTGGCGCTCCCCTTGGCATACTCGCCACGCTTAATCTCCGTGGAACATGATGTCGCACCTATGGCGGCGAGGAGTGTGATAAATCCGTAAATTATCTTTTTCATGATGCTCTTCCTTTCTGTTTATTCTGATTTACTAATCTTAATACGTCGTCATCTCCTGTATCATGGGTTAATGAGACTATAGTTAATGAGATTATCGCCGACTATGTTCAGTCCATACCTTTGTAAAGACGATACCCCCTGAACAGGCCATAGATACAAAATACAATTCCCATGGCAAGGGCAAGTTTCGGACTATTAAACATCTGGAACGTCTGATTAGCCACTATAAGCAAAACGCCTACGCCCACATAGAATAGCACCATAAATATTCCGAACCAAAAGCGCATCGCTTTTGTCGATTTGTTGTCGTTTCTTTCGTTGTCCATAAGATTTCAACCTTTAATATCTTCTACCAACAAACCAACCATACTTTCTGTTGACCCATTGATAAAGAGCGAAAAGTATTTGATTCCGTAAAATTAACAAAATTTCTTATACCTCACAAATAAATTTATCCACACAAATAAATTTTTCTCAAATACAAAAAGCACCCGCCGCAATGGCAGGTGCCTTTCATATTTAGAATATTCAAACTAAATCTTATTAGTTCTGCAATTTGAAGGTGACGGGGAGTGTGAACCAACTACGAACGACAACACCATTGTTCTTAGCGGGTTGCCATTTAGGCATTGATTTCACCACGCGCAAAGCCTCTTTGTCGAGGTCGCGGTCCACGCCTTTCACCACTTCCGCGGTGCCTACCTTACCATCCTTCTCAACCACGAATTTCACAACCACGCGGCCTTGGATGTCATTCTCAGCGGCGGAAGCAGGATAGTTGATGTGGTTGGAAAGCCATTTGTTCAAAGCTGAAGGGCCTCCGGGGAATTGAGCTTGCTGCTCCACTGCAACGAAGATTTCATCATCTTTGGGTTTCGGTTTCTCTTCCACTACAGGTTCCGGTTTAACCACAACCTGCTCTTTCACTGCCTCAAACTTATCAGCGTCATTAGAGCCTTCTTGATTGACGACACCACGGGCGGTGTTATCCTCTTTCTGCTCATCCTGAGTCATGATCTCGTTCTTCACCTTATCAGCATCGACGATGGCGATCTGAGTCACTTGCACGGTAGCGAGCACCTCTTGGGGAACCTCCGGAATCTCTTGTTCGAATTTTTGCTCTTCGACCTCTTCCTCCTCTTGAGTCTCCTCTTCGGCGATCATCTCGGCTTGCGCCATCATTTCAGCCTTCTCTTTTGCCTCTTTCTCAAGTTCGGCACGATAGTCATTATAGACATTCAAGCAAACCACAAGGATGGCAATCACTACAAGTCCGATAAGAGTGAAAAGGAATGCCAAATTATGGCGCTTGTCACTTGTCTTACGGAGTTGGTATGCTCCAAATTCCTTATTCTTATTCTCGAATACTAAATCGCACCATTCTCTCGATGTTAGATCTACGTTTCTTGACATTTTCGTTCAATTTTAGAAGTTAAACATTAAACCTAACATTATTTACCATGATGATTATTTTGGTAATCAATAAGCATCACTGAGTCAACGCGAGTCATGTTATCAATCTGATACTTGGCGATATTGTTGATCTGCATCTCATCGAGCACGCCCACCAAAGCACCATAAGAGGCTTGGGGTGTTGATTTGATGATGATCACCGGTTTCTTCAGATTTTCATCTTTACGAACCTTCTTAGCCAAAGAGTCGTAGGCCTCTTGATTGATTTCACCCTTTTTGAAGCGGTCTTTCAACTTATTAATCTCGTCCAAAACCTCTTTGTTGCGTTTTTGGATGATTTGACGAATACCGCGTGCGGTTTTCACGCCTGTGGGAGAAACCTCGTCATCAAGGAGTTCGGTCATCTGGAGGTTGTTGTTCTCAGAGAGAATGGAACCGCCGCCACCGAACATACCTGCGTCGCCACCGGGTTTACCAAAGTAATAATATACCTCGTTGACCACTTTTCCATTGACAGTATCCACATCGAAGCTTCCAACTTTACGTTTTGCATCGATAATGATAGTCACAGCGTCGTCGGCGGAAGCCTGCGACATATTCTCCTCATTCTGCACTTTCTCATTCGAAGGAAGCGCAATGTTGAGAGTCTGCGACTTAATCATCGTTGTACAAAGCATGAAGAATGTGATGAGCAACATGTTCATGTCGACCATGGGGGTGAAGTCGACGCGGATGGTCATCTTCTTTTGCTGGCCTTTTTTGCCGCTACCACCTTTTTCTTGAATTTCTGCCATCTTATTCTCCTCCTGCTTTTAGAGCTGTCAATAATGTGAACTTGTTCATGTGGATTGTCTGAAGGTTATCCATCACCATATGCACAATGTCAAATGATGTGTTTTGGTCAGCCTTGATAGCCACACCGGTGCCGTCTTTGACTGCATTGGTAAGGGCTTCATTGTCGGACTGACGGATAGCTTTCATCCACATTTGGAACTCGTTGGGTCTACTTTCATCCTCACTCCAATTCACAGGAATACCTGTGAGATGTTTTGGATTGCCATCCTCACCTTGAATCCATTTATCCATTGCGGTGAGACCTTCCTGGCCATTCTCCGCAAGGTCCAAATACTCACCCATGAGGGCAAGGGGCACTCCAAAGGAGTTCGTTTTGCTAAAAGCCTTCTTCTGTTTCTCGGTAAATTTGACAGGGGCACTGGGATGGTATTCATTATAAATGGATGCCACTTTATCCAAAAGTGCCGCTCTCATTTTGTCGTTAGAATAAGCTTGGGCTGTATCATTATTCATGGTAAGCCAAACTTTACCCTCCGGGCTGACAAGAATCTGAACATAGTTGGTCTCTTGCACTTTCTCCTCGGATACCGACGGCGGTGTGATCACAGTGGTAGGCTCCTTGGATAGGAAGGTTGATGTCAACATGAAGAAGGTAAGCAAAAGCACTGTCACATCACTCATCGCGGTCA
>CAYQMV010000066.1:9427-11342 GCA_964418705.1 uncultured Sangeribacter sp. | reverse complement strand
TCAGTGATGATCGACGGCAGCCACCTTCCCTTCGACGAGAACGCGGCTCTCACAAAGAAAGTGTGCGACTACGCCCACCAATTCGGTGTGACAGTGGAGGGAGAGCTTGGTGTCCTCGCCGGCGTAGAGGATGAGGTAAGCTCCGACCACCACACATACACCGACCCTGAGGAGGTGATTGAGTTCGTAGGCCGCACCGGCGTGGACAGCCTCGCAATCTCCATCGGCACCTCCCACGGCGCATACAAATTCACTCCGGAGCAATGCACCCGCGACGAGAAAACAGGCCGCTTGGTACCTCCCCCGTTGGCATTCAACGTGCTTGAGGGCGTAGAGGCTAAACTCCCCGGCTTCCCCATCGTGCTCCACGGCTCCTCTTCAGTGCCCCAAGAGTACGTAGAGATCATCAACGCCAACGGCGGCAAACTCCCCGACGCTATCGGCATCCCCGAGGAGGAACTCCGCAAAGCGGCTAAGATGGACGTATGCAAAATCAACATCGACTCCGACTCCCGTTTGGCTATGACCGCCGCCGTGCGCAAAGTCTTCAACGAGAAACCCGGAGAGTTCGACCCCCGCAAATACCTCGGTCCCGCACGTGATGAGATGGTGAAACTTTACACCCACAAAATCATCAACGTTCTCGGTTCCGATGGCAAAGCTGAGTAATTCAGACTTCTCATTATAACTATACAGCGAGACACCGCCCCGACGGAAAGATTCGCCGTCGGGCGCGGCGCTCTCAATCTTATGAAAACACGTTAAGCTTAAACGATCGCTGTGCGTGAAACATGGCGCAAAAAGACAACAAAAAACAACAAAAAGGATAGTAATCATCTGTTTCGATATCGAAAATTCCGAAAAAAAGAGTGCATACATTTGGTTTTGAAAAAATATTATTATATTTGCAATCGTTTTTTGGATATTAAATGTCAAACAGATAAACCAATAAATAATACCATATAATAATCGCAAAAGCATCAGAGATGACGCGATGCCACTATTAACAAAATTATGGAGACAGAAAAGAAACCGAAAAGACCGCGTATCGGGGCAGCGCCCCAAGCCACCGGAGACGGTGAGGGACATTACGAAAAGGTGAATTACTCCACCGACGACCTTAATAACCGCGGCAACGCTGAACAGCGTCCCCAGCGCAACTATGGCTATCAGCAACGCAACTATGGCCAGAACAATCGTCAATATGGTTACCAGCAACCATACCAACAGCGCAACGCCTTCTCCCAGCAAGGCGAGGCTTCTGAAAACGCGTCCTCACAAGAGGGGGCTGACAACACCGCTTCCAACGCGGCGCAAGAGAGTGGGTTCCAAACCAATAACTACCAACAACGTCAGGGCTATCAACCCAGATCTAACTACAACAACAACCGCCAAGGGGGTTACAACAACAATAACCGCCAGGGTGGCTACAACAACAACCGCCAACAGGGCTACAACAACCGTCAACAGGGCGGATACAACCAAGGCGGATACAATCAAGGATACAACCAAGGATATAACCAAGGCGGATACAACCAAGGATACAACCAAGGGGGATACAACCAAGGATATAACCAAGGTGGCTACAACCAAGGTGGCTACAACCAAGGCGGCTACAACCAGGGCGGCTACAACAACAACCGCCAAGGTGGCTACAACAACAATAACCGCCAAGGTGGTTACAACAACAATCGTCAACAAGGCGGCTACAACAACAATAACCGCCAGGGTGGCTACAACAACAACCGTCAACAAGGTGGCTACAACAATAATAACCGCCAGGGTGGCTACAACAACAATAACCGCCAAGGTGGATTCAACAACAACCGCCAAGGTGGATTCAACAACCGCCAGCAAGGAGGCTTCAACAAGAACCAACGCTTCAACAAGAACCAACGCAACCAGATGCCCAAGC
>CAYQMV010000066.1:0-9327 GCA_964418705.1 uncultured Sangeribacter sp. | reverse complement strand
GGCTTCAACAAGAACCAACGCTTCAACAAGAACCAACGCAACCAGATGCCCAAGCAGGTGGAATACACCGTTGAGCCGTTGGCACCGGACGCAGAGGTACGCTTGAACAAATACATGTCGAACGCCGGAGTATGCTCACGCCGTGAGGCTGATGAGAAGATCCTCGCCGGGGTGGTGACCGTGAACGGCACCCCCGTTACCGAGCTTGGATTCAAGATCAAAGGTGGCGATGTGGTTGAATATGATGGCAAAGTGGTTGTTCCGGAGCGCAAATGCTACGTGCTTCTCAACAAACCGAAAGATTGCGTGACCACCACCGACGACCCGGGAGGCCGCACCACCGTGCTCGACATAGTGAAGAACGCCTGCAAAGAACGCATCTACCCTGTCGGACGTTTGGACCGCAACACCACCGGAGTATTGCTACTCACCAACGACGGCGACCTCGCTTCGAAACTCACCCACCCGAAATACGTGAAGAAGAAAATCTACCACGTATGGACCGACAAGCCCATCGCGGAGGAGGATATGCAACGCCTCGCCGACGGCATCGAGCTTGAGGACGGTGAGATTCACGCCGATGAGATTAGCTACGTCAACGACGCTGACAAGAACCAGGCGGGCATCGAAATCCACAGCGGCAAGAACCGCATCGTGCGCCGTATGTTCGAGTTCCTCGGCTACCGCGTGGTGAAACTCGACCGCGTATACTTCGCCGGACTGACGAAGAAGAACCTGCCCCGCGGCAAATGGCGCTACCTCACACAGGAGGAAGTGAACTATCTCCGCATGGGATCATTTGAATAAAGCATCCTTACCACAAACCCCTCTCCCCCGGGAGAGGGGCTTATAACTATTTAAACAAAAGACATTTTCATGGAAAAGATAAGAAGGAGCACGGTGAAGCAACTGCTCACCGCTCCCGAACACTATCTCGACAAGGTAGTGGACGTGAAAGGATGGGTACGCACCCGCCGCGGCAACAAGAACGTACAATTTGTGGCGCTTAATGATGGCAGCACCATTAAGAATTTGCAGATTGTGGCGGATATGTCGCGCTTCGACGAAGATGCGTTGCGTCCTATCACCACAGGTGCGTCGATCCACGTGCAGGGCCTATTGGTGGCATCGCAGGGGAAAGGACAGACTGTGGAGCTCCAAGCCTCCGAGATAGAGATCTACGGCACCGCCGACCCCGAGAGCTATCCCTTGCAGAAAAAGGGACACTCCATGGAGTTCCTGCGCGAGAAAGCGCACCTGCGTCCGCGCACCAATACTTTCGGCGCGGTGCTGCGTGTGCGCCACGCCCTCGCTTTCGCGGTGCATAAATTCTTCAACGACAAAGGCTTTTACTATTTCCATACACCTCTGATCACCGCCTCCGACTGTGAGGGCGCCGGAGCGATGTTCCAAGTGACGACAATGAACCTTGAGGATCTCCCGCGCACCGAAGAGGGAGCCGTGGACTACACTCAAGACTTCTTCGGCCGTCAGGCAAACCTCACCGTCTCCGGACAATTGGAGGGTGAGCTTGGTGCAACCGCCTTGGGATGCATCTACACCTTCGGCCCCACGTTCCGTGCGGAGAACAGCAACACCCCGCGCCACCTCTCCGAGTTCTGGATGATCGAGCCGGAGATGGCGTTCTATGAAATCGAGGATAATATGGACCTCGCCGAGGAGTTCGTGAAATATTGCATCGGCTACGCCCTCGAGCACTGCGCCGACGATATCCAATTCCTCAACGATATGTTCGACAAAGGCCTTATCGAACGACTTAAGTTCGTGCTCAACAATGAGTTCGTGCGCCTTCCCTACACCGAGGGCGTGGAAATCCTTGAGAAGAGCGGCAAGAAATTCGAGTTCCCTGTGTTCTGGGGCGCCGACCTCGCCAGCGAGCATGAGCGTTACCTCGTGGAGGAGCACTTCAAGAAACCGGTGATCCTCACCGACTACCCCAAAGAAATCAAGGCGTTCTATATGAAGCAGAACGACGATGGAAAGACCGTGCGCGCCATGGACGTTTTGTTCCCCGGCATCGGCGAAATCATCGGCGGTTCACAGCGTGAGGAGAGCTACGAGAAGCTTCTCAACCGCATGAACGAACTCGGTCTCAAAGGGATGGAATGGTATCTCGACACCCGCCGCTTCGGCACCGTGCCACACTCCGGTTTCGGTCTCGGCTTCGAGCGTCTTGTGCTCTTCGTGACGGGAATGCAAAACATCCGCGATGTGATACCCTTCCCCCGTTACCCCAAAAACTGTGAATATTAAACACTTACTCTCTGACAGTGAATAATAAAGGAAACTGAAGATAGATTCGGGAGCCGGAGCGACGATTCTCTGAAGCGTAGCTTCGGCTTCTAATTTTTTTGATATGCAACGTCTCTTGCTAACCTACTTTCTCCTCTTCATCGCCATAGCGGCGAAAAGTGCCGCGCTGCCGCTCCCCGCGAAGGGTGATTCGGCGGCGAAGGAACCGCTGCGTGTGAGCGTGGTCACCTGCGCCCCCGGAGAGGAGGTCTACCAACTCTACGGACACTCCGCGCTGCGCATCCAAGGAGCCACCTTCGACTCTGTGTGGAACTACGGACTCTTCGACTTCGAGGAGCCCAACTTCATCGGACGCTTCGTGAAAGGGAATCTGCGCTACGCCGTCGGGGGCTACCCCTTCAGCTGGTTCATCAACGGATACCAACGCAACGGCAGACGCGTGGTGCAGCAAGTGCTCAATATCTCGCAAGCGGAGGCGTATAAACTGCGCCACTCCCTGCAAGTGAACTCCCTCCCCGCGAACCGCACCTATCTCTACGACTACGTTCGCAACAACTGCGCCACAAAAGTGTGGGACAAAGTGGTGGAGAACCTCAACACCGACATAACCTACGACAAAAGCATACAGTATTCCACTTTCCGCGAGGCGATGCGCGCCTACCACAGCCATTATCCGTGGTACTCCATGGGCATCGACATAGCCCTCGCCTACCCCGTGGACACACTGATCACCGCCGCCGACCAACGTTTTCTCCCCGACATGACCGAGCGGCAGCTCTCCACGGCGCGCCGCGTCGACAACGGGGAGCCATTGGTGCTATGCACCGAGACCCTCAACGCCGGGATGCCCGACGCGACCCTACCCCCCACCCCCTGGTGGGAGGGACCCCTGTTTTGGGCGTGCGTGGTGGCGGCGTTGGCAGTCATATACGCCATTATCTCCGTGGCGAAATCACGCACCTACAAAATCTTCGAAGCCCTCTTCTTCGCCATGATAGGATTGGCGGGGGTGGTGGTGGCGTACCTCGCCCTCTTCTCCACCCACGCGTCGTCGTCGCCCAACCTTCTGTTGGCGTGGCTAAACCCCCTGGCGCTGATAGTTCCGATATGCATTTGGAGCTACCGCACGCGTCCGCTTGTGGTGGCATATATGGTCGCCAACGTCGTTGGCATTATTTTTGTGGGTATAATATGGCCGATGCAGGAGCAATGCGGCAACGCGGCATTCCTGCCGCTGCTCGTCGCCGATGTCGCCCTCGCCGCGCCTTTCGTGATTAATTATGTGAAATCAAGAAAAATAAGCTACCGCTCATGAGAAATCCCCGGTTACTCAACACCCTGTTGGTGGGTTTGGTGTCGCTCTCGGCACTGAGCCAAGCCTCGGGCCGCCCGAAATTGGTGGTGGGGATAGTGGTGGACCAACTACGGACCGACTACATCGAATACCTCAAGGATCTTTTCGGCGACAAAGGGTTCCGCCGTCTTATCAACGACGGTGTCTATATGAAGGATATCGGCTTCGGTGTCGTGGATTCCGACTGCGCCGCCGCGACGGCGGAGGTGCTCACCGGGGCTTACCCCTCCCATACGGGGATTCCCGGGTCGAGCGTCTACGATGCCACGGCGCGCCGTCCGCTCTCGCTCCTTGAGGATAAAAACAGCTACTCCCCCGCGAAACTGCTCCTCTCCACCATCTCCGACGAGTTGGCGGTCGACGGGATAGGCCTCGGGGGCATCTACAGTATCGCCGCCACTCCGGAGATGGCGGTAATCATGGGTGGCCACGCCGCCAACAGCGCCGCGTGGATAGATCCCAACACCGGACGTTGGTCCACCTCCTCCTACTACGGCGAGGAACCCCTTCCCATGCGCACACGCAACACCCGCGCCGCGCTCCCGCAACGCATCGACACCATGCAGTGGAAACCGATGCTCGACCTCGCCCGCTACCCCGGACTCCCGCAACAGAAAAAATTCTACCCTTTCCGCCACTCCTTCCCCTCCTATTCACGCGACTCCTACAGCCTGCTGGCATCCTCGCCCCTGGGGAACCGCGAAGTGACGGATCTCGCCATAGAATATCTCAACGCCCTGCAGCTCGGACGCCGCGGCGAGGCGATAGATATGCTCAACATAGGGTATCAGCTCGGGCCCTTCGCCGGAGTGAAGGATGGCGACTACCGCCTGGAGCTTCAAGACGCGTATCTGCGCCTCGACAGCGACCTCAGCCGCCTTATCGCCACCCTCGACGCGAAAGTGGGGATGGACAACGTCCTTCTCTACCTCGTCCCCACCGGCTATTTCTCCGACACCCTCCCCACGGATGCCAAATACCGCATCCCCACGGGTGATTTCTCCACCAAGAGATGCGTGTCGCTGCTCAACTCCTTCCTCAGCGCGAAGCATGGCAACGCCGAATATGTGGCGGCGATGTACGGCCATCAAATATACTTCAACACCAAGGTCATAGAGAGCAAGAACCTCGAGACTCGCGTGCTGGAGGATGAGTCGCGCGACTTCCTTGTGAAGATGAGCGGCGTGGCTGATGTCTACACCCTGAGCGAAATACTCGAGACCTCCACGGAGGAGCTTCGCGAGCTGCGCCGCTCCACCGATCCGGTGTACGCCGGGAATCTCTACGTGTCGATACGCGCGGGATGGAATCTCGTGGACGACACCACCTACCCCGGCAGCACCAAGGTGGTTCGCTCCGACATGGTGGCGACGCCGGGGTTCATTCTCGCCCCGGGAGTGGCGAAGCAACAAATCAACGCGACCGTGGAAGCGGTGGCGATAGCCCCCACGGTATGCCGCATCCTCCGCATACGTAGTCCCAATGGGGCAGTGCGCCGTGCAATCACACTGCTTTAGATTTCAGCAATCGCACTGCTTTAATTTCAGAGTTTCAGTTTTTTATGCTAACTTTGCGTGATTTTACGCCCGAGGCGCGCTTGTGCCCTCCCCGGACACGGAAAACGCTTAAATAATAATCGAAAATTAAATTATTTATCCCATGGGATTAGGCAATATATTAAAGAAAATACTTGGCGACCAGAGCGAACGCGCTGTTCGTCCGTTGTGGAAAAGAATCCGCGAGGAGATCAACCCCATCTCCGAGCAGCTGCTCACCCTGAGCAACGATGAGCTCCGCGGACGCGTGGATGCCATACGCGACGATATCCACGGTGAAGCCGCCAAATACAGCGAGAAGATTCAAGAGATCCGCGCGAAAATCGAGACCCTCGATTATGAGAAACGCGAACCGCTGTGGAAAGAGATAGACAACCTCAAAGAGGCGAAATTCGAGATGTACGGTGTCAAACTCGATGCGGTGCTCCCGGAGGTGTTCGCGATAGTCAAAGAGACCGCGCGCCGCTTCAAAGAGAACGACACCATAGAGGTCACCGCCACCGAGGCTGACCGCGCCCTCGCCGCCGCCGGCAAGGACTTCGTCTCCATCGAAGGCGACAAAGCCATTTATAAGAATGAATGGATCGCCGGAGGAAACCTCATGCACTGGGATATGGTACACTACGACGTGCAGCTCATCGGAGGTATGGTGCTCCACGGAATCATGAACGATAAGAAAGTGACCAACAACATCGCCGAGATGGCCACCGGTGAGGGTAAGACCCTCGTCGCCACCCTTCCGGTGTTCCTCAACGCCCTCACCGGGGAGGGTGTCCATGTGGTCACCGTCAACGACTACCTCGCCAAGCGCGACTCCGAGTGGATGGGTCCCCTCTATCAATTCCATGGCCTGACCGTGGCTTGTATCGACAAAACACGCCCCAACTCCAAGGAGCGCCGCGACGCTTATAACTGCGACATCACTTTCGGAACCAACAATGAGTTCGGCTTCGACTACCTGCGCGACAACATGGCCCTGATGACCGAGGACCTCGTGCAGCGCAACGACCACTACTACGCCATCGTGGATGAGGTGGACTCCGTGCTCGTGGACGACGCCCGCACGCCGTTGATCATCTCCGGTCCGGTGCCCAAAGGTGACGACCAGATGTTCATGCAGTTCAAACCCAACGTGGAGAAGGTCTACAACGCACAGCGCAAGCTCGCCCAAAGCCTTCTTCTCGAAGCGAAGACAAAAATCAGCGCGGCGATGAGCGGCGACGCCGCCCAGGTGACGAAGTTCGACTCCAAAGAGCCGGGCAAGAAACCCCTCACCGCCGACCAATTGCTCGAAGATGGCGGCTTGGCCCTCTTCCGCGTCTACAAAGCCCTCCCGAAACATGGTCCGCTGATCCGCTATCTCAGCGAAGACGGAATCAAGCAGCTCATGCTCAAAGTCGAGGCTAAATATATGCAGGACAACAACCGCGAGATGCCCAAGGCCGTGGAGCCCCTCTATTTCGTGATCGACGAGAAGAACCACGGCATCGAACTCACCGACAAGGGTATCGAGGTGCTCTCCGGAGCCAACGAAGACGCTAACTTCTTCGTCCTCCCCGACATCGCGGCGCAACTCTCCTCCGTGGAGAATGAGAACCTCACCGCCGAGGAGAAACAGGCGAAAAAGGATGAATACCTGCAGAACTACGCCGTCAAATCGGAGCGCGTACACACCGTCAACCAGTTGCTGAAGGCCTACACCCTCTTCGACCTCAACGTTGAGTACGTGATCGACGACAATAAGATTAAGATTGTGGATGAGCAGACGGGCCGTATCATGGAGGGCCGCCGCTACAGCGACGGACTCCACCAAGCCATAGAAGCGAAGGAGGGAGTGAAAGTGGAAGCCGCCACACAGACCTACGCCACAATCACTTTGCAGAACTACTTCCGTATGTATCGCAAGCTCGCCGGTATGACGGGTACCGCGATGACGGAGGCGGGAGAGTTCTACGATATCTATAAGCTGGAGGTCGTGGAGATCCCCACCAACCGTCCGGTGATACGTGTGGACCAGAACGACCGCGTCTACCGCACCAAGAAAGAGAAATACAACGCCGTGATCGACGAGATCCAATTGATGATCTCCGTGGGCAGACCGGTGCTCGTGGGCACCACCTCCGTGGAGATTTCGGAATTACTCTCGAAGATGCTCAACCTGCGCAAGATACCCCATCAGGTGCTGAACGCGAAGTTGCACCAGAAGGAGGCGGAGATTGTGGCGCACGCCGGAGAGAAGGGTATGGTGACCATCGCCACCAATATGGCGGGACGTGGCACCGACATCAAGCTTACTCCGGAGGTTAAGGAGGCCGGCGGTCTCGCCATCATCGGCACCGAGCGCCATGAGTCGCGCCGTGTGGACAGACAGCTTCGCGGTCGTGCCGGTCGTCAGGGAGATCCCGGTAGCTCAGTGTTCTTCGTTTCATTCGAGGACACCGTGATGCGCCTCTTCGCCAACGAGAAGATCGTGAAGACTCTCGACCGACTCGGATTCAAGGAGGGTGACATGCTCGACTCGAAGATGGTGACACGCTCCATCGAAAACGCCCAGAAGCGCGTGGAGGAGAACAACTTCGGTATCCGTAAGCGCCTTGTGGAGTATGACGATGTGATGAACGCCCAGCGTAAGGGTGTCTACGGTCGCCGCCAGAACGCGCTCAAGGGTGAGCGTATCGGCACCGACATCGCGAATATGGTCTACGAGACAGCACAGGAATTGGCTAACCGCGGCGCGCATGAGGGCTACGACGCTCTCGTGGAGGAGACTTCAAAGGCGTTCGCCATGGAACTCCCCTTCACCGCTGAGGAATATGCTAAGATGGACCACGAAAAAGTCACGGAGGTACTCGCCGAGCAGGCCCTCCATGTGATGAACCGTAAGAAGGAGGCTATGGCGAAGGGTGCCGCCCCCTACATCAAGGATTTTGTGGAGCAACAGAACGCCGAGGGTCTCGTGGGTGTGCCTATCACCGACGGACGCCGCGTCTACAACATACGCTTCGACATACGCGAGGCATACAACAACGGCTGCGCCAACCTCGGCAAGGCATGGGAGAAAGCGGTGCTGCTAAGCTCCATCGACCGCTCATGGCAGGAACAGCTGCGTGAGATGGATGAACTCCGCAAGTCGGTGCAGAACGCCAGCTACGAGCAGAAAGACCCGTTGGTGATCTATAAACTCGAGGCGTATGAGCTTTGGAAGAAGATGCTGTGGGAGATGAACTCGAAGTCAGTGGCGACGCTCCTGCGCGGTAAGCTCGCGGTGCCTGACTACGAGGAGGCACGCGCCCAAGCAGAGGCACGCGCCCAGGCAGAGGCTGAGAAAGCGGCGCAACAGCGCGCGCAGCAACAGCAACAGCAGCAGATACGACGCGAATACAGCGCCGCCCCGATGCACAACCCCTACGCCAACTACAGCACCACCCGCGACGACTACGAGACCAACCAGCGCAAGGCGATGGAGTCTTCGTATAAGCAGCCCTCGGGTGCCGGACACACTCCGATAAAGAACACTGAACCGAAGGTGGGACGTAATGATCCCTGCCCCTGCGGCAGCGGCAAGAAATACAAAAACTGCCACGGAAGATAGAGAAGCCCCACCCCTCCTCACCCCCCCTCCCCTGAAAGGAAGGGGGGAGCAGAGCAAGTTAAAGCGGACGCATTACGCGTCCGCTTTTTTTTGATAGGATTAAACCTATCTTAGCCCCCTCTCCTAAAGGAGAGGGTTGGGGTGAGGCTCTGGGTTGGGGTGAGGCTCTGGGTTGGGGTGAGGCCTTGGGTTGGGGTGAGACTTTTAATTTCTAATTTTTTAAAACAAAGTCAGTGAACTTTTTTCATTGTTTTTGCATTGTAGCAGTAGGGTGAAACGCTGACTAATCTTAAACGCCGAAGCAAGTTTTGCAGATATGTTAAAGATATGTGTTAAAAAGGATAATTTAAGACGAAAACGACAATTTTCTTAAACTTTCCCCACCCGACAAACGTTTCACTATTATAAGCCACACACTATTAATGCGCCGCGCATTACTAATATAAACAGCGCATTATTAATGTAAAGCCACACACTATTAATTAATGCACAGCATTATTAATGTAGATAGAAAACTAAAACAGAAAACTAAAATAAGGAAGACAACATAT
>CAYQMV010000065.1:0-11342 GCA_964418705.1 uncultured Sangeribacter sp. | reverse complement strand
GTGTGCTCGGCTACACTGAGGACGCTGTCGTTTCAAGCGACTTCCTCGGCGACACCCGCACTTCTATCTTCGACGCTAAAGCTGGTATCGCTCTTACTGATACTTTCGTTAAGGTCGTTTCTTGGTACGACAACGAGATCGGTTACTCCAACAAAGTGCTCGACCTCATCGCTCACATGAAGAAAGTTAACGGTTAATTCCGTTTCCCATAAAAGAGATTAGTTGAGAGGGGGATTCCTTGCGGAGTCCCCCTCTTTTCATATTTACCCTCAGTGTCAGCCACCTACAAAGCGGGCTACTAAGAGACTACAAATTGCCAACAAAGCGGCTACAGAAAATCTATCGGCGAAATCTCTTTGACGCGGAGCACGCGCTCGAGGAAATGCGACGCCACCAGACGCGAAAGCACACGCGGCTGCCGCCATCCCTTCACTTTCTCAAACACCTTATACTCCTCCTTCATGTCGCCGGAATCCGCCAACGCGCCGTCGCGCATCAGCTGGCGGTGCAAGTCCACCAGATCCGTCATCATCCGCGTGGTGAGATCCACCATCGCACTGTCGTTGTCGTCATACTCCATCGGGAGAAAATGCGAGCGGGAATAGCGCAGACACCAGCGTCCGTGCGACACAAGGCCGTCATCCTCCACATTCCCCACCACGACATTCGCATGATAGAGGTCGCCCCATTCGGCGCACTTGCGCATCAGGCAATCCAAGTCCGGCTCCTGCTCCTCGCGCAGCAAGATTATACGCCCATCCTTCACCCCGTAGAGGGCTATGGAATGTGGCTCCTCGCCGGGGGAGGGAACCACCACCACTATCCGCGAACGGACTCCGTCGAGACAGACCTCGCTCTCATCAAACTCATTGACGAGCACACTCTTGTACCCCTCCAGATCCTTGACCTCCGCGACATTGGCGATATCCTCCTCGGAGAACGTGGGGGTGAAGGATGCCGAAAACGCCTCCTCCGGAGTGGAGGGGAACTCCGCCATCATCTCCTGTGGAGTGGCGTACTCGCAGCTCTTCTTGCGGTACCAGGCGATGCTCTCCGCCGACACACCTTTATTAAAGAGTGAACGCTCATAGTCGCTCAGTGTCGCGAGGATATGGTCGCGCGCCCCCTCGCTGAGCGGAATGCGGTAAATCTCTATCTCATACCACGGCACGAATACGGGGATTTTGTCGCTCTCGCCGCGCACGGCGCGTTCCCATTCGTGGTACATATAATTGTTGGTGCCGTTGGCGGTGGACTCCACCACCACGAGGGTGTCAGGCTCCAACGGAACCGATCCGCCAACGGTGCGAACTATCGCCGACGCGATATCCTCCCTCCCGTCAGCCCAAAACGCCGCCTCCGAGAGGTGCGCCATGTGGAAGCTATTGCCGCGCAACGCCTCCGGACGCATCGCCGTGGCTATCGCGATGCGGCAGTCGCGCGCCGGCAGATACGAGATTCCCTGTGTCTTCTCGTAGGGCTGCAGCGTCCAGTCCTTAGCATCGCCATCCTCCTTCATCTCCGCCGGATAATGCTTCAGCAGCAGCGAATACGCCCCGCGGATCACCGCCGACGCCTCTTTATAATGCGCGCACACAAGTGAGTTCCAACACGTGTGGCGTACCAACTGCATCCACGCCATATACGCCTGAACCAAGGTGCTACCACCCCACTGACGCGCCTTCAGCAGCAAAACCCTTATCGGCTTACCCATACGACGCTGCGACTCGAATATCGCCGCCACGCGACGCTGCGGAGCGTTCAACTTAAACGGCACCACCTGACCCGTCAACTTATCCGACACTTTCACACACTCCTCGCACCATAGCTCGAAGTTCTCGAAATATTCCTTTTTCATTCCTTTCATTTTTTCAAGGTTAATTTTCTCGGTTAGAATTATACTCTTCTCGGTTAGAATTATACAATGCATTCCTCCTATTCCAACTTCTGCATCGACGCGACCAAATCATACATCAGACTCTTATCCACGCTGCATGAACAGCCCACGGTCTTGCACAGGATGCACTCCATGATGTAGCCCTTGATCTTGATGGCGATGATCTCCTTCACTATCGCGAGACGCTCCGGATCCATCGGTTTCCCCACTCGCAACGTGTAGGTCATATTCGTGTAATCATCACCCCACTCGGCGTGATCAAGCCACGGATCAAGGATGCAGCGTACCTCGTTCGCTCCGTCGCGCCAATAGTAGAGGAGCAATTTTTTCATCTCCTCGGGTTGCGGAATATTTATATTCTTTCCACTTTCTGCATTTTTATCTACAGACTTGATATTTCCCTCGTTAAAGTAATAGAGGGCTTGCATTTTGTCGTAACACTCTGAGATTAGCGTCACATAATCAACTTTTATTTCCATAGGAATAGACTTTTGCCATTTTGGCACATTTATATTCTTTTAGTTGTTAAATTTTCTAAAATTTTTACAGATACGCTTCTTATACAGAACAGCTGTATAAAGTTTTTATATATCTTTGCGGTGTGGATAAAAAAAGAACCCAATTCGACCGACGGAGTCCGTGAGGATTTGAGTCGGTTTTTTTATTTCCTGGAGAGCACCTTCACACCATAAAACGACGGCATGACTCCGGTGATTGTCACATCAAGAAACGGCGCGAGATTCCTAACGTAATCGCTCGGGATCGGGAGCCGCACCGCCATCAGCCGCTCCCTCTTCACGTTCCCGGTGACCCGTGTCCGGAACGAGTGGGCGGCGGAGGCGCGCAATGGATACTCCACCTCCACATCCACCGTCGCGTCAACGCCGGTGCCATACATCCCCAGGCTCAGCAACGCGTTGCCCGTGTCGCCGCCGCGTATCTCCTCAATCACAACCACGGCGGTGTCGCAGTCAGACCCCTGACCGGCGGGCTCGTAGCCGAGGAAATGGATGGTGGTGTAGCCCGTTAGCACACCCCCGCTGTTCTTCTCGGCGTGCGGCAGCAGATAGACGATATCGCCGTTGCGCGACAATCCCACCGAGGGGACGATGCTCCGGAAATAGGCGTATTTATCCTTCTGCAACACCAACGAAACGCCCCACTGCGACGAACATATCCACAGCTCCTTGAGACGCTGGTGCCACATCACCGACTCGGCACTGCACATGCCGCTGATGCTCCCCTCCACGGAACAGTCCTTGAACAAGACCAACGTGCCCTCCATGGAGAGCGCCCACACACCCTCGTCCGACGGAGCAACCCTCGCGCCGCTGTCAACGCGGATCATCGACACCGGACGGCAGTTGGTGTGCTTACCCTCATAGTCGTGGGTGAGCGCGTAGACTCCCTTATCCGCAAAGATATAGAGGTATTGGCGCGTGTACGCTCCACCTCCGGTGGGCTGAGCCTCCACCCACGCTATGGTGTCGCCAACCATCGTACTCCCCGCCGTCACCAACGGATTCCCGCGGCGCATGGTGCTGACAACCCCGGTGCCGGCGATATGCAGAAAACCGCCATGGCTCGCGATATGCTCGGCGCGCGCCGCCGGAGGTGTCACCGTACTAACGCTCTTCGCCGCGATTCCCACCTTATTATATAAGGTGTAGCTACCTACAGACGACACCGGCAACGACAACACCTTGCGCATGGGCCGGTACTCCATATTCTGCGCGAGGGTGGCGCGGTTGCTCTGCTCAAGCACGCACGAGAGTTTGTCGCTGCCGCTGTTGTAGCTCACACTCCCGATGCCGGAGAGGATGCTCTGCTCGTCGCTGACGTAGACATCCACGCTGCGGACAACGCTCTCCCACGCCGCGTCGATGCTGTTCTCCAACTTAAGAGTGAGGGTGTACTTATCCACTGACACGTCAGTGGCGGCGGTGCCGGTGTAGCCCTTGCTCTCCTTGACCAACGGGAAGAGTCCCCGAATCACGGAGGGATAATCCATATCCTCCACGTTCACCGAATCGGAGAGCGCGTAGAGGGAGCCGTCCCACAGACGCAACCCCACGCGCACCATCACGGGATAGGCGAAGCAGCCCTCGTTGCGTATCGACGACACTCCCCTGTTCCACGCCTCCGTCACGGCGTTCTCCACCATGGTCGACACCGACGTGGGAACACCCGAACGGAAATCCTCCACGGCGTTCTTGAACTCCATGGCCTCAATGCTCTGCGTCACCGCCGACACCTTCTCAGCCTTCACGGAGAACTTAGGCAGCGAGGGAAGGCCCCCCAGCCATGAATAATCATGGACATCACTCTCCCACAATATGAAATAGAGACTCTTGTCGGCAAGGCGGAGCACCAAAAACTCCCCTACGCCGCAGCACTCCTCCACCTCCGCGGGAAGAAGGCATATCATCTCACCACGCTCCTCATATTGGTCGTCGGCGGTGTGTACACCCTCCCAATAGAGGCGGACTCCATCAGCCACCGTCTCAACCCCGAGGATGTTGGTGGCGTTGTCGCGGCGGTCGCCGGCGATCACGCGGTGCGCGACGCGGAAACCCCCGGCGTCGGCGCGGCGCAAGCCCTCGAAGCACTCCCCATTGTAGCGCATATTGTAGAGCAATTTTATCCCCCCGTCCACCAACAGAGAGGGAATATCCCTCCCTGTGGCGTTCTCGGAATTCTTTACCATTCCCTCTTGATAGTATTTTATATGCATGATTTTTTCCTTTTAATTTATTCTTTACTATAGTGGTTCATCAACCTCCACGCCCTTCATCATGAGATCCCTCTGCTTGATGAAGGATTCGAAGGATGCCAACACGTCGAGCATCCCTATGGTGCAGTTCTCGGTCTCGAATTGCATCGCCTCGGCACTCTTGGCGCGGCTGTCGCCCATGGCGGAGACTCCCGCGACCTCGTTGAAGAGCTTCATCTGAAGCTGGAGCATATCCGACGCTCCGGTGTTCCACCCCGTGGAGTTCACCTGCTGGGGACTCACCGACTTGGACGTGCGCTTGTAGGGGACGATGCCGCCCGGATCCGCCCATATACGGCGCATATCCTTCCATGTGAACCCGTCGGGCTTCTGATCCACCGGGAAGAGGAGCACCCCCTTCGCGGAGTGCGACACCACATCGTCCAATAGCGAAACCATGCGGTTGACCATCCACTGCTGCGAAAGAACATCCTCCACAAGGCTATGCACCTCCGCGTCGATCATGGGATAGAGTTTAAGAACAAACGGCGGAGCCGTATACTCCCGGTCGCGGAGAAGAACCATCCCCGAGGGGGAGAGCCACACACGCTCCCACTCATCGCGTACTTTCAGATACACATCCAATCGGGGTCCTCCGGCGCGGCGGCGCTCCTCGCGCGTCAGCATCAGTTTATCGTATGTTTCCTTCTTGTAGTCGTATGTCATGCAGGTGGTGTCGTCGTCATCGTGGTATTCGATATATGACCGCTCCACCTTGTGCCACACCTCTATCACACGGTATCTCCCCTCGATGTCGGGACGCTCAAACTGAACTACGAAATCATTCGACGGAAGGTCGGTCAGGATGCCGCGGGGATTGTAGTTGCCGTAGTTCTCCAGGATTTTGTCGCCGCGCCCCTTATGTCCTCCGGAGAAACGCTGCAACAGCTCCACACGGGTCATGTCGTGAAGCATCCCGATGAACTCCGCGTCAGCTCCGTTGCTGTCGAGAAACGGCTCAAAAAAGATATGCGACGGCGACACATTGGTGATATGCAGCTTGTTGTAGTAGTCCCACGGATGGGAGTTCACCTCCACACGCTGGAAAACGGAGCCGGAGATCAGAAACTCCTCCAGCGCGCGCGAATCGCGCTCCAACTCCAACGAAGAGTCTATCTCCACTTTCTCCCCCTGAACGATGTAGCGGTAGCGGCCCACCACCTGTTTTATCAGGGAGCGTATGAGGTTATTGGTGTTGTTGGTGCCGTAGGCGGCACGTTTGCACTCGCGGCGACGGCGGTAGAAGTCCGACAGATTATCCCAGCTTCTGTACGCACGGTCTAATAATTTTTTATCATATTGCATTTTTTCCGAATTGTTGTAAGATTTTCTCTAAATATGGGATTGTGAGGAGCACTTTTTCGCTGCCGTGCTGATAACGCATCACCCACAGCTCCTCGGCGTGGTCGGCGGTAGACTCCGGGTCTATGCCGTATAGTTGCAGATAGCCCACTCTATCCACCACCACCGGACGCGACACCGTGGCGCGGAGCAACGGGTAACGCTGCCGCTGGCACGCCATGCTCTCGGGGGAACTGAACTCCCCCACCGGCGCCACCCACTCCGCCATCTTCACGCTCACCGGCACAACGCGGCAGAAATCATCTCCGGTGACATAGCGCAACTTCGCCACTCCGGCAAGCGCGCCGCGCTCCAACGGATACTCATCCGACACATCCACCACCGGCAAGTCCTTAACGTCGACAAGCCAATCGCACGTGCAGCAATATTGGTACACAAACTTATTGAAGATGTCGTCGCTGAGCGCCGGATCCACGCACTCCACCTGCGAACAGGGAATTCCCAACCGGAGGCACACGAGATTTACTATCTCCGTCTTATCATAGAATCTTCCTTTATAGCTTTTCATTCGCGGTTAATTCTTTGGTTTAGTTCTTTGGTACTTATCAATTTAACTATTTGTTTCCAAGGTGATTTTAAAGGGTGTGGCACCGCCGGACCGCGGCGCCACACCGCTATTCTATGCGCCGATCACTCGGGCGTGCGCCTGAGGATAGCGGAGGGTGAGGCAGGAGGCCTCGGTGAGCACCACCGCCTCGGTGTTGCGCTGTCCGCTCCCGCGCAGGTCAAGACGGTCGGCGCGAAACGGAATGAACACATGCTTCTGGATATACTCCGGATCCACGATGATGCCGTTGTTGGGCTGACCAAGCACGTCAAACACATCGGAGAACACCACGTAGAGTTTGCCGAACTTCGACTGCAACGCATTGAAATCGATACCCCAGATGGTCTCCTGGTCAAGGGCGGTGATCACTTTCTGATTCTCTATCTTGTTGAGGGCGGCTATCAGTCCGCTGCCGGCGATGAGAATCTTCTTGCGCGATCCGCTGTCGCCGGTGAACGCCTCGCGGAGCATATCCACCAACGCGTTGGAGTTGAAGCCGTTGATTTTCACGTTGATTTCCTTCCCGGCTTGCCACCAGATGCCCTGTGTCAGTGTCACGGACTCATTCTTGTTGGGGTCGAAAATCTTCATCTTCTCGCCGAAAAGGAACTGCTTCTCCATGCCGAGGCGCATATCATAGATGGCTGCCTCCTGCTGGTCGGTGAAGTCCCATCCTATCTCCTTGTGGCTCATGCGCATGACCACGCTCTGCTCTATCTGCATCTTGAAGATTTGGCAGTTGTTGGTGCGCTTGCGCGGCAGAACGTTGAACTGGGGACTCTGCACATCCAATTGTGTGGCGGCACGGCCCATTCTCACCGCCTTGCTGTAGGATACGTCGGCGCGGTCGGTGGGGAGAATCACATCCAACTGCGACTCGCGGCGTCCGAGGACATAGCCGGTGCTCTTGCCACCCTCCTCCTCGTCAATGAGAATCATGGTTTCCGTGGCTTCGAAAAGCTCCGGATCCTCCACGGTGATGGTGATTTTGGTGTTGCCGTCGCCGAGGTCTTGTCCCGCGGTGCATTGCGTGATGGCGGTGCTGTCCTTGCGGATGTCGGCGGTGTAGTAATCCACCTCAAGGGCATCCACCTGGCGGACATGGCCCATTCGCGAAATCTGATCCAACGGCGTGGCCATGGGACGCACTTTCACTATCGCACGGTCGATAGCGTTGTGGAGAAGGGAGGGGGACGCCTCGTTGGCGAGGTCTGTGGTCAACGGCGCGCCGGTCACATGTTTGCCTCCATCGAAGCCGGAGACGAGCTTACTGTTACTTTCCATAAGTTTAGAATTTTAATTTTTGGTTGATATTTTGGTTAATTCTAATGAATTGAACTTTAATTGGTTAATATCTAATAGATTGATATCCAATAGATTGATATCCAATGTGTTGATTTTTGGTTGATTTTTGAATTGATTTTTAATAGGTTAATGATCAAATCATGCTATCGGATTCTTTGGTCAGTTTTTGCACTGATTTTTGCATTCTGTTTTTGCGCCGAACTCTCCCTCTACCAGATTTTTTCTCTGAAGTGGAACAACGATACCGCTTCATCGTCAGGATCATCGAAGATGGCTGTCTTTGAGTATTTGGCGATCATCTCGCGGGTGGCGTCGTTTCTGCCCCTCTTATAGGCGGCGCGCAGCAAATCTCTCATCTTGAACTCCTTATGCGACAGCTCCTCCATCGCTTTCTGCGCCTCCGGCGGATCCACCGACACCATCACTCCGTTCTCCCGGAAATAGCCCGGCGAATCAAATTGAACGTCCCGGCCTTTGGGCAAAGCCTTCTCCTCAGCTTCCGCTTCGCTCTTACTCTCCGCTTCCGCCACGCTTTCGCTTTTAGCTTCCGCCTCGGTCTCACCTGCCTCTTCGCTCTCAGCTTCGCCGCCCGCTTCTTCGCTTTCACATTCAGCCGCGCTGACGCTCATGCAGCCCGCTTCGCTCTCGCATTGGCTTTCATTTTCTTGGTTTTCATTTTGGGATGACTCATTAGCCACATCCAATAACTCTGAATTTTCCTCTTTCATGTTATCTGAATTTTTAGTTGTTGTTTTAATTTCACACCGCAAAGTTATATGAATTTATTTAATATTACAACAATTTATTTCATATTTAACCATCGTTAATTCACAACTTATTGATAATTAGTTCACCCTATCTAAAATTTAACAGAAGTCTATTTCTCATTTTTTTCATGCTATCCAAGAAATCCTACCCCATACCTACGTTTTTTTCACACTATCCAAGAAACCACTCCCCATCCCTACCATTCTGCAATTAAACCACGTTTTACAATCAGTGGGTTAGCAGGCACACAAAAAAAAAGCTGACCATCATGCGATAATCAGCTTAATTTTGGGCGTATAGGTCAAAAAAACGTGGTAGACTATCCTTGATTGGGGATAGGATTAGGCTACAACGGGGTAGCGTTCAAAGAAGTATTCATAGACACAATGACGGTAGTTCTTCTGCGCGAATATGCAGATTCCTATTTTTAAGGTCGTTTGTTTCGCCGAGGATTAGGTTGCGGAAGAAGAGCACCAAGTAGCTAATGTCGGGGTCGATGCCTTTGGCCATATTGCGATAGTTGGCACGGACAAGGGCGTTGCGGAAGTACCATGAGTGCTCCTTAAACATATCGTTCTCCACCTTCACTCCGATTGTGCGCAGATATTTTATGGCGAAGACTGCCGTTGTGCGAGTGTTGCCCTCGGCAAACGGATGTATCTGCCACAGTCCGGCTATAAACGTAGCAAAATGTTCGATGGAGGCATCCATTGTCAAGCCTTTATACCGGAACTGCTTCTCTTGGTCTAAGTCATACTGGATGGTCTGACGGAGATCCGGGTTGCGAAACTCGCCGGCATGTTTGAATATGCCGAAGATACGACGATGTAGCCCTGCCAGCCCTTCAACGGAGAATGAGAAAGCCTGTTCCGAAAGCACCTGCACGATGTTTACGGCTGCCTTGTCGGCTTCTTCGTCGTTGGAGATAGTTTCGCGGCGGTCGGCTGTTTGATAGTATTCGGCAATCAGCGACTTAGCCTCGTTGATATCCACCTGCTTTTCGATATGCTTTTGAGCGGTATCAACCAAGTAGTCAGACACGGTCAAGCCATCGACTTTCTGCATACCGATAGCCGTTTGCCACATCGCAGCCCTCTCCTTTGTGTCAGGCTCTTGACTGCGGATATATTGTTCAAATTCGTCGTACTTCTCCATAGGTGATGTTATTTTTTCTCGGCGAGATATTCGGCGAGGACTTCCTTTGCCGACACTTCTATGGGATTGCCGGCATCATCAGTGATGATAACTGTTTCATCAAGCAGTGCCTTTTTGCGGAGCATTGACTCGAATGAGGCTTTCAAACCTTGGCTTAATTTTGCTCTAAGGTCTAATCGTTCTTGTTCTGACATGACTGACGTATATTTTCAAATTTGACTTGATCAACCACTCCATCTGTATCAGCAATTAGAATGGCTGATTTATTATTATCATATAACGACCAAGCATCTACTATTGGCATATAGATGTTGAAAAGATTATTCAACCCCAGCCAATAGCGGCGGTGGATTACATCCTTTGGAATGTTATGGCCACCTTCCATCACTCGCTTTGCTACACGTCGCTCTGCCATTTGCGGAGATTCCAACCAAAAGAATAGCAGCACGATCTTATATCCTTGTTGCTGCGCTCGCCTGACCAAGCGGTGATAACTACGAGTTGCAAGGGTGGTTTCAATGGCAAACGATGAGTGCTTTGACAGCAAGTAATCAATGCGCTGAAGCATCAATCTACCGGCTTCAACGGCAACGTCCTCGGGATGAAACGGAGACAAGCCACGAGCTATCTCATCGGCATTCACAAACTCTTGACATTGCAATATTTGTGGCAACACGGAGAATGAAGCAGTTGTTTTGCCTGCCCCATTGCATCCGGCTATAATATATAGTCTCGACTCCTCCATAAGTTTATTTCGAACTTTGTATAAGGTCTTTAATATCAACATCGAGGAGGTTGGCGATACGGTTGAGCGTGGAGAGGTCGGGCTGAATCTTGTTCCATTCTTTTAAATTTGAATTTAGTGCAAATATAATGCTTTTTCGTGAAGATTCGTCATTTCCGCTTTATATTTTAAATTGCCGCCATACGTTTAATTTCCCATTCTCAAACTAACCGTATTCCTCAAACTAATAGTCTCCTTTTAAACTAACCGCCATTCCTCAAACTACCAAGACAAAGATAACCGAACCCGTTGGCATCCCGTAGAACTGCCGGCGGGTCACTTTTTATTATCCCCAAAAGTGAGATTTGGCCGCGTGACGGAAGAAAATCGTGCCGTTATCCGACTGTTATTATAGGCTTCCCGAAGAAATCTGAAAGTAAACTCAATGTGGCAAGAGTGAAGTTATGTTGACCACTGAGCCATTTGGTTATCTCGCAAGGGCGTTTGCCTATCGCTCTTGCAAATTCAGCTTTCGACAGTCCTGCTTTGGTCATAAGGTCATAAATGCGGTTGGAAACAGCCATCTGCATATCCACTTCCTTATGAATCCGCGTTGGAATGGAAGCAACAATCTTATTATATTCATCAAATGCTGTTTTCATATATCAAACGTTAAGAGAATCAATGGCAAAGTTACAAAAAAGTTTTTACTTATAAATAAACAAAAAGGGAATTATTTGACAGGACATAAAATTAGCCCACTCTCAACTGGCAAGTGCAAAATTAGCGATTTGTTTGAAGAAAGCATTCT
>CAYQMV010000064.1:0-11461 GCA_964418705.1 uncultured Sangeribacter sp. | reverse complement strand
ATATCTATCACATTGACAACTAATTTATTAGATATTTTCTGAATATCCCTACTTAAGCTGTTATGTTCCTTATCCAATGCTATGGTAAAAGTTGAAGTAAACGGCATTAAACGAGGCATAATTGGAGATGTAGAGGAGCGACAATTGTGCGACAGAGCACGTGCCGAGTTTAACATGGGCTGCATCGCACGTACTGTTTCCTATACTCAATTATATGGTGGAAAAATTACCGCGGCACTGAGCAGACAACATCCACGCGATTTGTTTGATTGCAAAATCATGGAAATAAATTCGTTTGATGATGTAAAAGATGGCTTCATGCTGTGTCTTATCGGTAGCGACAAACCCTTTATAGAGTCCTTGGATCCCAATGACATAGACCAGAAGGATGCTCTTGAAAACCAATTTCAAGGAATGACTGATAATCCGTTTAGTTACAATGACTATCTTCTGGCAAAACGGAATTTACTCGATTTAATTCACACTAACTTGACCCAGGAAGACAAAGAATTCCTTCTCTCTGTTGAGATGGGAGCACCGGATTGGAGTAAATGTTGTTCAGGAGACCTGTCAAAATATCCGTCTGTACAATGGAAATTGCTGAATATCGCAAAACTAAAAGCGAGTAATCCGGCAAAATACAATCAAGGAATCAAGAAACTAAAGTTATTCTTCTCAATGTAAAACTCATTCTTAATCATTTTCAAGCAAAAATAAAGGTAGCCGCCCGGAAAGACCGGACGGCTACTTTATTTGTGGATTCGCCGAAGCGAATCGGGAGTTCAACTATTCGAAGAACTTATAAGGAGAACTTATAAGATATGGAACCGCAGCGTGCGATGTAAACGCCATGGTTAAGATCCAAAACTACGCTGAATGAATCGTCGTTGACTCTGTGGGATGCGACGGAAGCGCCATCAGCAGAGTAAACATTAAGCACCGCACCGCTCATATTCTTCACCGTCAATCTGTTGCCATCATAAACGATGCAAGCATTATCAGCGAAATCGGGACCTACGCCAGAGTTTTCAGAGAAGACTACATAAAGAGTGGAATCCTCAGAGACTGAGGTTAGTTTCTCACCATCCTTCTCCGTGTACCACACGCCGGCATAACCCTCCTCAGAAACCAATTTGGGAAGTTCGGCGTTGGTGTAAATCACCACCTCATTGACCTGGTCCAAGTTTGAAGTGTAAGTCACCTTGTAGACTCTTTCACCGTCAATCACAGGGGTATCCTCAACGCCAAGCTCCTGACCGAATGACTCACGGAGAAGCCAAGCCACATTGCCGTTTTCAAAAGACTCAACGGGGAGGAATGTGACGTGATCGGCAAACTCTGTGGTGTCATCCTCAGTGGCGACAGCATAAACATCCTGCGTATTCAGTTCAACGCTGCTCATTGTGCCGAAAGCTCTATTCCCCGGCACAATGCCTGAATAGTATACGCGAGTCAAGCTATTTGCATAATCGCTATACATAAGATCGCCTATAATCGCACCGGTTTCCCCTGTTGGCTCGCTGCTGATAATGTCGCCTGTGTTGTAACCGTCAGTGATAGTCAACGAGGGACCAAACACCGCCGATGCGATAAGACCACCGATTGTGGGGGTGTTTACATTTTCAGAGCCTACGACAGTCAAATCACCTGTATTCACAAGATTCTTAAATTCGTACATAGTGTAGCTTCCAAGATTGGCGACAACGCCTGCCGCCGCATCACAGGCGGTGATATTGCCGTGGTTCTCAAGATTGCTGAAAACATTCTGCGAACCCTCAGACGCGGATAAATTTGCTATAACACCACCGACATACTTGTAAGCGGTGATATTCGCATAGTTGGCGAGGTTCTCATAAACGCCTATTCCGGCACGTGCCACGATACCAGCCACGTAGAATGCGTTCGGAACATTCACTTCACCATAAACAGACAGATTACGAACGGTGGAGCCGGCGCTTGTCTGTCCGATCAAAGCGATACCATCAGTAGTAGATTCACCGCTTATATAGAGATTACGTATTGAGTGGTTGTTACCCTCAAACGCACCGCTGAAGGAATTTCCATCGACGCTACCGATTGAGGACCATGCCTGATTGTTCAAATCAATATCATCGGTAAGCACAAGATTCGTTGTGGCGAGGTTGTTCTCCACATATTTCTGAATCCAAGCGAGTTCATATCCGGAACCGACTTTATAGTAACCTTCCATGCCGCTGAACGCTTCTGTGGCAGCCTCCTCGGCACTCACACGCACCGGTTTCACCACAGAGGAACCATCCCACGCTGTCTGATCGGCGGTGGGCTTGGTCAATACGATATCCTTGGTGATTATCTCCGTACCCACCTCAATATTATCAATAATGCTGAAATAGCCCTCAGCCTCAACAGAATAGCTGTATGTGCCGGGAGTGAGGATATATTGATTTTGGTCGTTGGGGACAAAAACATGTCCTACGCCGTTCTTTACAATAATCTCCGCATCCGAGGGGGTCACATTAAGAACGACACCGCCGGTGGCTGTTTTCACGGGGATATTCACATCGGGAATCAAACCCCAGTACTCCGAGGTGATTGATGCGTTGAAGCTGGGGTTAACACCCACGGAACGGTCAATGTCGCGGTGCGCGCCACCGTTGCTACCATATCCATTCACCAAAATCGTGCCATCGGTCAAATCCAAGGAGTTGCCGTCGAACTCATACGAGATCTCAGTAGAGAGCTTTTGAGCTGAGGGATTTCCCGCGAATGTATATTGATTGGGGGTTTGTGTCAACTCACCGGCGTTGTTCACGTTGGCATAGTGGATGCTCGCGCTTTGGTTGTAGATGCCAGCCAACTTCATCATAGGATGATAGAAACCATGGAACTGCACCTCAATCTTATCGCCGGGATATATGTCGCCGCCGGGAGTGGAAACGTTTGTCACCTCATAGCCGCACGGTTTTGCCGAAAGCACTTGATAAGCCACGGAACCATCGGCGGAGGTGGTGCGGATTATATTGCGTCCGAAAGTGAGCAATACAGAATACGAGCCATCCTCGTTCGCCGCCACGGCTTTGAATCCATCACCGTAGCTGAGAGTGTTTTTCTCGCTGTCCACAATCGGGTTGGCTACCTCCACCTTGCTTGCTCCGGTAGGTGCATAGTGGTAAATGTATCCGTTCTCGCTTTCGAGATAATAAAGCACGTCAATCTCGGAATCGATGGATTTGTCGTCACGTTCCAACGCTTTGTCAAGAACGAAGTTTGGAACAAAAGAGTCGCTGTCAGGAGCGTTGCCGTCACCTACGGTCACTACAAAGATTCCGGTGTTTTCAGCCCATAAGGCGCTCCACTTGGCACCGAACCAAAAATCGTAGTCGCCATTTTTATTATTTGAGCCGTCCAAGTTATTGTAGCCATGAGCGTAGCACGCGTCATAAGTCACCATAACAATGGCGGTACCATTGGAGTTTGTTGTGATGTTGCCCTCATCGTCCACAGAGACGACAGCGTTGGAGGGTTGGAAATTCTCGTCGAGCACGGTGAAATGATAATCCGGCTCCACGAAATAGTTGTTCACTTCATCATCCACCAACTGCCAAACACGATTGGCGACAATCGCTTTAGTGTCGCCCATCTTCATGCTTAGATGCCCGCGTTTGTTGACGTTGAGCATAATATCCGCCACATTGCCATACTGATTATCGGTCAATTCATGATTGTAATAATCGGGAGTGCCATGTCCGCGCAGGTAGCTCTCGGTGAAGACGATAGAGGTTTTCTCTTTCTCCGCGCCGAATTTTCCGGCGTGGGTTATCACGCCCGGCATTGAGACACGATAATAGCAAGTGGGGTCGGAGCTGGAGACGCTGAAAGTGTAGACTTTGGAGCCACCATCCTCACCCTCAGCCACGCTGACGGGAGTCATCTCGTCAAATGCCATAAAGTGTCTAATTTTCTTACCCACAAAGAGTGTCGCGTCCTTAGGCACTGTTATGGTGTATGCCATGTAGTAGCCCATCGTAGCGTTGGCTGACGCTCCGAACACAGAAGAGACTGTTCCCTGGCAAGTCGCGGGGCTGTAAGTGGGATGCGCCTCCGTAGGAGCCACGGTGATTCTGTATGAGTCACCTACAATTGTGGGGAAAACGATGGTGGGCACATTGTTCCACGACATCGAGCCCCTGTAGTCCACCACGCGCGTCTCTCCCTGTTGTGATGAGACATCCAAATTCGAGACAACGAGGTCTTCGCCAAGTTGGAAATACTGACCATCGTCGGTCTTGTTGCCTATGGAGACAGTCACCATCGCCACCGACAATCCGTAGGGAGTGGCATCGGTGTAGCTGTCGCTCTCCTCCGGGATACTGATTTGGATTGTTCCGCAAGAGGATCTGTTAGCGTTGTTGCTGAGAAGCTCCAGAGTGTACTCTCCCGGATTCAGATTTAATGTGTAGTTCATGAAGCCGCTGCCCACATCCACCGCGTTCCCGGTGGACTTCTCTGTCAAATTCATGTATGGGGACATATTTCCCAATGTGATTTTGACCGGAACGGCAAATGCCGCCAACGCCGACACCGTCATCAACGATGTGGCACATAGTCGGCTGATACTTTTTAAAAAATGCATAATGCCCTTATGATTAGTTAATATTATGACGATTAGTTAATATTATGACGAATAATAATATTATTTTTCCTATAAAACTTGACATAATCCGACCGCGTGACCCCTCCACGGAGGGCACACGCGCCGAAAGCCTAAATGACGGTGCAAAATTACAATAATAATAATAATAGAGGGATTCACAAGACTTTTTTTCGTAACTTTGCGAAGATATTTAATGGTCGCGAAGATGCGATACATCCTTTATACACTAAATTTAGGGAATCTACAATTATGAAACTTAGACACAAAATCATCACATTGGCATTGGCGGTAATGCAACCGTTCGCAAACTATGCGGTTGAAAAACTTATTATCGCGAATGAGGGTTTGTGGCAACAAGATAACGGACGACTCTCTTATTTTGAAGATGGGAATATGGTCAGCAACCAATGGTTTCTCGATGTCAACAAGTCGAAACTCGGCGACACGCCCAACGACATAATCCAAATCAACGACAACCTTGTCGCCATAGCACTGAATTGGTCGAACATAGTCCAATTCATCACCCCCGAGGGTAAGGCTGTGGCGGCGACAGAGGATATACCTAACAATAGGAAACTCGCGAGCGACGGAAAATACCTCTATGTCACATCCTACGCCCATGAATGTAACACCGTGAACGGATACGTGTACTTCACAAAGGGATATGTGGCGAAAATCGACCTGTCGACATTTAAAGTCATCGCCACCTGCGAGGTGGGATATGAGCCGGAAGGCATCGCGCTTTACAACGGACATCTGTTTGTGGCAAACAGCGGCGGCTACGCCTTCAGCGAACGAAGCCACGACTACGAAACCACGGTGAGCATCATCAACGCGGAGACGATGACAAAGATCAAAGATGTGGACACCGGACATATCAACCTATACGGCAAAATGTCGAGGAGCGGCAAATACCTCTGCATCAACTCCGCGGGGGAATACCGCTCAGTGGCTGCGGCGACGATTATATTTGACTGCCAGGCGGCGTTGAGCGGAGAAAGCTACTGCTGCACATCTCTGGACTACGCATCCACCTACAACTGCACCACCACCGACGGCAACTTCCTCGCCATAGGATCCAGCTACTCCTACAACACCGGGAAATACTCTTTCAATTACCTGACCATAGATCCTAAAAAAGTCATAGACTCCAAAGGTGCGTCCGGAGTCAGCGAGAAGCTGCCCGGCACCGTGGAAGCCGACATAAAAAAGATGACAATGCCCTACGGGATATACGTTAACCCCTACACCGGCTACATCTACGCCACCGACGCGGCATCATTCTCCGACGCGGGGGCTTTATACCAATGGACGCCCAACGGCGTGTTTGTGAATAAATACAAGCTATACATCAATCCCGCCCACTTCCTCGCACTTCCCCCCAACGGAAATATGTCGGGCGTGGGGATGACCACCGCGGACTCCGCAATGATTAAAGACACATACTACGATCTGCAAGGCATCCCCGTGGCTCATCCCATAGTAGGGAGAATCTACATCCACAATGGTAAAAAGGTGATCTACAGAGAATGGTAAATCCTGTTTAAGGAGGTAAAAGGACACACCTAAGAGAGAATACAGAATGAAAAGAATCTTCGCTACAATATTGATAACCGTGTGGTGCGCGGTGGGATACGCCGCCGGGAAAGCCCACGTGAACGTGGCGACATACAATCTGCGCCAATACAACCAAAGCGACTCCATCGCCGGCAACGGATGGAGCAGACGCTATCCCGTGATCGCCGACCTCGTGCGCTTCCACGGCTTCGACATATTCGGCACTCAAGAGTGCTTCTACTTCCAAATCGAAGATATGCTGCGCGCCCTCCCGGGGTACGCCTACACCGGCTCCGGACGTGAGGATGGCAAGCGGCAGGGGGAGCACTCCGCCATATTCTACCGCACAGACCTCTTCGACCTCATCGACCACGGCGACTTCTGGCTCTCGGAGACTCCCGAGGTGCCGAGCATCGGTTGGGACGCGGTTATGCCGCGCATATGCTCATGGGGACACTTCCGCCACAAGGAGAGCGGCGAAGAGTTTCTCTTCTTCAATCTCCACTTCGACCACATAGGGAAACAAGCACGCGTGGAGAGCGCCAAACTCGTGGTGCGCAAGATGCAGGAGCTTGGCAAAAACCTCCCCACATTCCTCACCGGCGATTTCAACGTGGACCAAACGCATGAATCCTACCGCACACTCGTGGCGTCGGAGTATCTCAAAGACTCCTACGAGACCGCGGAGATGCGCTATGCCCTCAACGGCACCTTCAACGCCTACCGCTCCGGCGACTACACCACAAGCCGCATCGACCATGTGTTCGTGTCGCCGGGAGTGAGAGTGCTCAAATACGGAGTCCTCACCGACACATACCGCACCCCCGACCCCACCCTCTCCGGGAAATCGGATATCAGCGACGCTCCGGCGGAGATTGAACTGCATAAGTATGTCACCCGTATGCCGTCGGACCACTTCCCCGTGATGGTGGTGGTGGAATTTTAACTGTCGGGGGAACAGCGTCAAAAAAAATCAGCTGTCAAAAAAAACATGAATGAAGAGCGCACATACGTGGCTATAGACCTCAAATCATTCTACGCGTCGGTGGAATGTGTGGAACGGGGTTTGGATCCGCTCACCACTAACTTGGTGGTGGCTGACGAGAGCCGCACCGACAAGACTATCTGTCTGGCGGTGTCGCCCTCGCTGAAAAGCTACGGAGTGCCGGGCCGCCCGCGCCTCTTCGAGGTGAAGCAGATACTGCAACGGCTGCCCCACAAGGTGGAGTTTATCACCGCGCCGCCGCGGATGGCGAAATATATAGACTACAGCACACGCATATACAAAATCTATCTGCGCTTCATAGCCCCGGAGGATATCCATGTCTACTCCATCGACGAGGTGTTTATGGATGTCACCGCCTATCTGAAGACGTATAAGATGACGGCGCACGAGCTTACCATGGCGATGGTGCGCGAAGTGCTTAAATCCACCGGCATCACCGCCACCGCGGGGATAGGCACCAATATGTATCTATGCAAGATAGCGATGGACATAGTGGCGAAGCATATCCCCGCCGACAAAGACGGGGTGCGCATCGCCGAACTCGACACCATGAGCTACCGGCGGATGCTATGGAACCATTTCCCCATCACGGACTTCTGGCGTGTGGGTGGAGGCACCGCGCGGCGTCTCGCCCTCTACGGCATCTACACCATGGGGCAGCTGGCGCGCTTCTCGCTGACGCACGAGCCGCTGCTATACAAGCTCTTCGGCATCAACGCCGAGCTGCTGATAGACCATGCTTGGGGATACGAGCCATGCACCATCGACCTTGTGAAAGCCTACCGTCCGGAGACAAATTCGCTATGCAGCGGTCAGGTGCTCACCCGCGCCTACGATTTCGCGCAAGCGAAAGTGGTGGTGCAGGAGATGGCGGATTCCCTCGCCCTCGACCTTGTGGATAAAGGGGTGGTGACGGATCAGTTGGTGCTTACGATAGGCTACGACGTGGAGGGACTCTCCAATCCGGAGACACGCGCGCAATATCATGGCGAGGTGGTGCTTGACCGCTACGGCCGCCAGGTGCCCAAACATGCCCACGGCACCGCCAACCTCAAGAAAGCGACCTCCTCCACGCGCATGATCAGCGACGCGGTGGCGGAGCTATTCGACAAAATAGTGAATCCACTTCTGCCGGTGCGCCGCATCGGCATCACTGCCAACCGCGTGGTCAGGGAACGGATAAGCGACAACGAGGAATGGGTGCAGCTCGACCTCTTCGATGACCCCGAATCACAAACGCAACGGCTGCGCCGCGAGAAAATGGAGATGGCGCGCGAACGCCGTATGCAGGAGGCGCTTCTCGCCATAAAAAAAAGATACGGCAAAAATTCAGTGCTGAAGGGATTGAACTACTCCGAGGGTGCGACGGCAAAAGAGCGCAACCAACAGATAGGTGGACATAAAGCATGACCGGAACAGATAAGAATAAATTCAGAGTTTCATGGAGGATAACTACGAGGATATAATCAATATGGAACGGCCGCCCCACCGCGTCCATCCGCCCATGCCGCTGTCGGCGCGCGCCGCCCAATTCGCGCCGTTCGCCGCCCTCACCGGCTACGACGACGCAATACGCGCCGCCACGCCTAAAGAGGAGACGGATCAGCCTTGAGCCTGTTGGCGAGGAGATTGGTGAACTGATAGTTCTTAAGATTCCATTTTGGCATAATCACCATCTGTGGGGGTGACTGCGCCAGAAAACGCTCTATGGCGATATTCGGCGGCACCATCGCCACAATCTTCACACATAAATCCAAATAACGCTCCGGGGTGTAAGGCACCACCTCTATCTCGTTGCGTTCCACCATGGATGCGAGACGCGTGCCATGCAAGACCTGCAGGTGGTGCAGCTTAAGGGAGTCGATGGGTAGCCGGCAGGCGCGCTCCACAGTGGTGAGGACATCATCGTTGCTCTCCCCGGGGAGTCCGGCGATAAGGTGCAGCCCACACCTCAACCCCTTGGCGGCGGTGAGCGTCACAGCCCTGACCGTATCCTCCCACGTGTGTCCGCGGTTGATCAAACGGAGGGTAGCATCATGGCTGCTCTCAGCCCCATACTCCACCATCACCACCGCGTCGAGGGCGGCGAGCATATCCAAATACTCCTCCGACACACAATCGGGGCGCGTGCCTATCACCAACCCCACCACATCCTCCTGCGACAACGCCTCCATATAAAGCGCGCGCAGACGCGCCACGCTCTCATACGAGTTGGTGTAGTTTTGGAAGTAGGCGAGATATTTCATCTCCTTATATTTGCGAGAGAAGAACGCGCGGCCCTCGGCTATCTGCCGCGCCACGTCATGCTCCTCATGGCAATATGCCGGGGAGAACGCCTTATTGTTGCAATAAATGCATCCCCCCACGCCGATGGTTCCGTCGCGGTTGGGGCATTGAAAACCGGCGTTAATGGAGATTTTCTGCACCTTAACGCCGGGGAAAAGTTCCGCCAGATAGGCGGCGTAGTTCTTATATTCCATAACTTCATTTAGCGGTGGCGGCGCGCAAGCGGTCGGCTATCTGCGAGGGTGTCTCGCCGCGGCTGACTATGGTGCCGTCGGGGGAGAGAAGCATCAGATGCGGTATCCCCGTGAATCCGTAGATATCGTAAGGCACACGCCCGGCGTTGAAAATCACGGGCCATGTCACCCCATACTTGTCAACGGCTTTCTGAGTGTCGGCGGCATCGTCGCGCACAGCCACCGCCACAATATCCAAGCCGCATCCCCCTTCTCCGGAGAACTCATCACTTAGGGCTTTGAGCTGCGGAATCTCCTTGATGCAATAGGGGCACCACGATGCCCAGAACTGCACCAATGTCCATTTACCCTTTCCGGCATACTTCGACAGTGAGGCGTAGGATCCGTTAGGCTGCTTCACCTTGAAATCGACATATTTCGCTCCCGGGGCGGTGGATTGGCGTTGCTCGGCGAGTTGCTTGTAACGCGCCACACGCTTCGAGGTGAGCATATAGTCGGGGGTGGCTTCATCCCCGAGAGAGAGCAGAGAGTCTATCTGCGAGGACTCCAGATTGCGCACCAACTCCGTTCCGAAGAACTCCCCGATTGCGTTATCTTTGTTGGCGTTGTATGTCTTCTCCACAAACGCCACGTATCTTCCCATGTCGTCGAGATCCTCCACGGAGTCCATCTGCATCTTCAAGCGTGAGAACTTGGCGTTAAGGGGAGTGCCCGTCACGTTGAACATGGAGTCTATTTGCGTGACTCCCGTCTCCACCACGAAGCAGGCGCGTGTGCGTCCGTCGATAAGCAGCTGAGCCAAGTCGTTGCTTCCGAAGAAGTCGATATCCTCATAGTTGAACGAAGCCTTCCCGTTCTTCACCACCGCGGTGGCGAGGACGATGGAGTCGCCGTAAGTGGCGATCGCCACCTCTTTGTTTTCATACTTGGGGGAGAGCGACAAATCGAGCCTACCCTCCACTTTACATGATGACAACGACATCAAACCCATCACCGCGAGGGCGGCGGATGTGAGCGCACTTTTGTATAATGTTCTTCCGAAAAGTCTCATAAAATGTAGGTTGTTTATTAAACTGGGTGCTAATTTACTAATTTTTCCGCGAATCAACAAACTAAATAACAAAAAACAGCAATCAAAACGGCAATCAAAACGGCGAACAAAAATCTAAAAAAAAGCCCCCGGAGATATAAGCTATCCCCGGAGGCTTTCACCTATGTATAACACAAACTTACAATAAACTTAGTCGTCGAGTTTATGGATCACGAGACCGCTGCGCAGTTTAGGTTCAAACCACGTGGTTTTGGGAGGCATGATGTTGCCGGTGTCGGCGATTTGCATCAATTGGTCCATGGTCACGGGATAAAGGGCGAGGGCCATCTTCATCTCACCGCTGTCCACACGGCGTTTCAACTCGCCGAGGCCGCGGATACCGCCCACGAAATCGATTCTCTTATCGCTGCGGAGGTCGGTGATGCCGAGGATATCACGCAAGATAAGGTCGCTCGACACAGTCACGTCAAGCACTCCGATGGGATCTTGGTCGTTGTAGGTGCCGGCTTTCGCTGTCAATGAATACCAATGTCCCTCAAGATAGAGTGAGAAATTGTGGAGACGGTCGGGACGATAGATCTCGGTGCCTTTGTCTTCCACCTCGAAGTTCTCACGAAGTTTGTCGAGGAACTGCTCGGGAGTGAGACCGTTGAGGTCGCGCACCACGCGGTTGTAGTCAATGATTTTGAGGTGCGAAGCGGGGAACGCCACAGCCAAGAAATAGTTGTACTCCT
>CAYQMV010000063.1:0-12159 GCA_964418705.1 uncultured Sangeribacter sp. | reverse complement strand
GAAGCGGCACGGCCACCACGCCAGTCTTTCATAGAGGGACCGTCGACAGTTTTTTGAGTGGCAGTAGTGGAGTGAACTGTAGTCATAAGACCGTCAGTGATACCGAATTTGTCGTTAAGCACTTTGGCGATGGGGGCCAAGCAGTTGGTAGTGCAAGACGCGTTGGAAACGAATTGAGTACCTTTGACATAAGTCTCGTGGTTAACGCCGCAAACGAACATGGGGGTGTCGTCTTTAGAAGGAGCGGACATAACAACGTATTTAGCGCCAGCCTCGATGTGAGCTTGAGCTTTCTCTTTAGTAAGGAAGAGACCGGTAGACTCAACCACGTATTCAGCTTCAACCTCGTTCCATTTCAAGTCAGCCGGGTTGCGCTCTGCGGTCACACGGATAGCTTTGCCGTTGACGATGAGCTTGCTGTTCTCTACGTCAGCCTCGATAGTGCCGTCGAATTGACCGTGCATAGTGTCGTATTTGAGCATGTATGCCAAATAATCCACGGGGCAGAGGTCATTGATTGCTACTACTTCGATGTCATTACGCTTGGTGGATGCACGGAATACGAAACGACCGATACGTCCAAAACCATTGATACCAATCTTTGTCATTTTTATGTACTTATTTTATGGTTGTTAAAAAACTTTCTTTATCTTTGCGATTGAATTTGGTTTTTACCAAAAAACTTACCTGTTTAGGCTGCAAAATTAGCATTTTCTCGTTAATTGACCTAATCTTTGGCGCAAAAAGTCGTGCGTCGCTGAAAAAAATCGGCAAAAAAATGCCGATGTGGAATGTGAGGTGGGACGCGACGGGGCGATGCCATGGAGAAAACAGGGGGTAAGTGATTGTGTAGAGAGCATTAATTACAACTCAAACAAGTAATAAAACAACTGAAATGGGAAAATTTTTAACTGATTTCAAGGAATTTGCGCTCAAAGGTAATGTCGTTGACATGGCAGTCGGCGTTATCATTGGCGGCGCATTTGGAAAAATCGTATCGTCGTTGGTCAACGACATCATCATGCCATTGTTCGCCGCGCTCGGCAGCGGCGGTGATTTCACCTCGTTGAAAGTTGTCCTCAAAGAGGGTGTCGAGGCCACGGAGACGCAAGCCGCCGTGGAGGAGGTGGCTCTCAATTACGGCATGTTCATCCAGAACATCGTTGATTTCCTTATCATCGCGCTCAGCATCTTCGTGGCGTTGCGTGTGATGATGAAATTCAAAAAGCAGAAGGAGGAGGCCCCCGCTCCCGCGCCGGAACCCTCGAACGAGGAGAAGCTGCTCACTGAGATACGCGATCTCCTGAAGAATAAATAATGATAAAAAAGTACAGCGGCGGATTCAGTGTCCGCCGCTGAAACAACAGGAAAATAAGACGGCGGCGGACGCTGAATCCGCCGCTGAAACAACAGGAAAAGGTGTCGAGATATCCATTTTTAATACTTTGTCTCCTCGCGCTCCTCGTAGGCGGTGCCGCTGAAGCGTCGACGCTGATGCCCGGGGTTCACCACGTGATCAACTACAGCGAACCCTTTTACAACCAAAACGGACAGACATGGTCCGTGGGTGTCTATGCGGATGATTGGGTGTTTTTCGCCAACAAGAACGGCGTGTTGCAATACAACGGCTGCGAATGGACGGAATACCATCTCAACAACGGGGCTGACGTGAGGTCGGTCTATCCCTCGCGGCGCGAGGGACGCGTCTACGTGGGTGGCATCAATGAGTTCGGATACCTCGCGCCCGACAAAAACGGATTCATAAAATATCACTCCCTCTCCGAGGCGTTGGGGAACACAGCCCTTATCGGAAACATGTGGGGCATCTACGCCACGGAGAAGGAGGATGTGTATGTGCAGGGGGACCATGGTCTGGTGCTCCTTTCGCGCGGCAAGGCCCGGCGCATAAACACCGAAGAGAAACTCAACTGCTCGAACATGGTGAAGGGCACGATGTACATGGGCACCGACGACGGACTGCGCGTGCTCATAGGTGACCGTATCCTCCCCGTCTACGGGGGCGACCTTATGCGCGGCAGGCACGTGCGCGCCATCCTCCCTTACTCCAACGGAATGATAGTGGCTACCGCCCACTCCGGACTCTACTACTACGACGGGAAGAGCGCCGTGCGTATGTCGCTGCCGGGGGTTGAGCAGGAGACCATCGACAACCTCTTCTGCGCCACCATCCGCGACGACGTGGTGGCTCTCGGCACCATCACCTCCGGCATCACCGTGGTTGACATGAAAACGGGGGTGTCGCAACGCTACACCGAGTTCACGGGGCTTCAAGACAACACCGCGCTCTCCCTGGCGTTCGACTCCTACGGAAACCTATGGGCGGGACTCGACCGCGGCATCGACCGCATCGTGCTCGACCTCCCCATGGTGACCATCCCCGGCACCTACAAAAGCATGGGTACCACCTACGACGTGGCTATGGTGGGGGATAAGATCTACAGCGCCACCAACCGGGGACTCTTCGTCGCCACCGCCAACCAATTCGCGAGCATGCTGTCGTTCACCCGTATGCCGGGAGTGGTGGGTCAGGCGTGGGGCGTGACGACTGTCTGCGGCGACACTTTCTGTATGCACGACAACGGCTTATACCTCATCGCCGGCGGCACCGCCGTGAAGATAGGGCGCAACGTAGGCACCTGGGACGTGATCCCCGTGGAGGGGTACACCGACAGGGTGTTCGTGGGTACCTACGAGGGCATGTATGTGATGCGGAAAATCGGAGGTGTATGGACCGAAGTGGGGGATATGATGAGCATCGGCGAATCCGTCTACGACTTCATCCAGGAGGACCGGAGCCATCTATGGTTCATCAAGGGGAAAGTGGGGGCTGTGAGGCTCGAATACGACCCCGCGACATATAAAGTGTTGAAAACCACGCTATACAATTCAAAATCGGGACTCCCGGCGGACTTGGGGTCCGTCACCGTGGCGAAGGTCATGGGGCGTGTCCTTTTCTCCACCCCCTCCGGCATCTACCGCTACTCGCGCGAGAGGAACCGCATAGAGGCGGACAGGGAGCTGAACGCGCGTTTGGGAAAGCGCACGGCGGTGCTCCACCTCGAACAGAGCGGCGACTATCTGTTTGCGCTGACCCCCTACGAGATGATCCGCCTGAACCTCAAGCATAAAACACCGGCGCACGCCCTCCCCATCCTCCCCTACGGGTCGCGCCATCCGCACCCCGCCTACACTTTCTCGGTGATCGGGGACTATCTGGCGGTGCTCCCCACCACCGGGGGGTATTCGGTGTTCAACCTCGAACCTAAAGTAAACATCACGCGTCGCAACGACCGCTACGCGCGTATCAATAAGGTGACTATCACCAACCGCTCCGATTCCGTGGTCTACGCCAGCAACTTCCTCAACCGCCGTCCGCTGTTGAAGATAGACTACTCCTGCAACTCTTTGAAATTCAACTTCGGAGTAGACCCGAAGGAGCATAATTTCGTGGCGTACTACCGCTACCGCGTCAACGACGGGGATTGGCACACGCTCAACACCAACGTCAAGGAGTTCACCGGGCTGAGTGAGGGGAGCTATCTCTTCACCGTCCGCGCGGTGCTCAGCGACGGCATGGAGGTGGAGGATGCGCTGCGCTTCACCATCCGTCCGCCATGGTACCGCTCCGTGGTGGCGTGGATCGTCTACGCCCTCCTGATCATCATCGCCGGAGTCTACATCTATATTCTGATGAAGCGCAAGATGATGGAGAAAGCCGAAGTGGTGGCGGCGGTGAAGGATGAGGAGATAGCTCGCGAACGCGAGGAGCACGACGCGCTACAGCATGAGAAGGACCAGCATATCTCCGAACTCGAGGAGGACAAGCTCCGCGGGGAGCTGGCGCATAAGTCCAACGAGATAGTGAACCTCCTTCTCAGCGTCTCCAACAAGAATGAGACCTTGATGAACATCCGCGAGGATCTGCGCAATATCTATTCCGACGTGAAATGGGATCCGGAGGCGCGCCAGTCGGTGCTCAACCTACTGCGCCAGATAGACTCCTCCATCCAATCCGAGGGTGTGCTTAAGCGCGTGGAGAAGGAGTTTGATTTGGTTCACGACAATTTCATCAAGAAGGTGCGCGCGCAGTATCCGGAACTCTCCACCAACGAGCTTATGATGTGCGCCTATATAAAGATGAACCTGTCGACGAAGGAGATCGCTCCGCTGATGAATATCTCCGTCCGCGGCGTGGAGACGATACGCTACAGGATGCGCAAAAAGTTGGGACTCGACCGCAACGACAATCTGTCGGAGTTCTTGATGAAGCTGTAGCGGTGTAAATTAAGTTAAAAGTGTTAATGGAAAAACAAAAGGGGGATGAAACATTTTCATCCCCCTTTTGAGTATTTAATGGAAGTGGCGAAGTAGTTTTCAAAATGGTTGATTTTTAGTCAATTATAAATGTTTGACGTATTTTTGACGTATTAATAAATGTAAAATGACGTATATTCGCATGATTCATAGCTATTGTGGCACTTCTTTATATAATATAATTTTGCGGCAGAGATTTTAACCAAACGAGCAATTAACGTTAAATCAAGACGCATTGAATTTAAATCAAGAAATGTTTTGAATTGAACTCAGGGTATTTTTGAATTGAATTCAAGATGCGTCTTAAACCAGGAAAGATAAAGTTATGCAACAACTACCACTTCTTCTCTTAAGTTTGTGCGCATTGTTTGTGAGCTGCGGTTCCTCCGGCAACGGTGATGAGCCGACACCCACGGACAGGACCATCAGCATCACTCCGGCAACCGTGGAGGCGGATGCGTTGGCGGGAAGCGCGGAGTTCACCGTCAGCGTGGACGCCGACTGGAGCGTCTCCACCACCGCCGATTGGTGCAGCGTATTCCCCGGCGGAGGCGTGAAGAACCAACCCCAAGTAGTGACTGTGAAGTACACCGCCAACACCGGCATGGAAGACCGTGTGGCGTCGCTGGTGGTGAAGAGCGGAAGCTCCGGCAAGAGCTTCACCCTCACACAGCATCCCTCCGCCGCGGTGCAGCTAAGCGGCAAATCCTTCACCGTCGGCGGACAGGCGCAGAGTGTGAATGTCACCATCACCTCCAACACGGCATGGAGCATCACAAGCAGCGCCGACTGGTGCGCCGCCACCCCGGCGAGCGGGGCCTCCGGCGAGACCACCGTGGCGGTAGCGGTGAAGGAGAACACAACGAGCGCCACCCGCGCCGCCACTCTGAAAGTGGCTTACCAGGGGGGCGAACAAGAGATAACGGTGTCGCAGCTCAGCGATGTTGTCGCCGCCCCGGAGGGTTACTCCCTGGTGTGGAGCGACGAGTTCAACGACGCGTCGCTGACGATGCCCGACGAGAGCAAGTGGTGGTATGAGACCGCCGCCCCCGGATGGGTCAACAACGAGTTGCAACGCTACGTGGCTGGCAAGCTCGGCGACAACGTCACCGCCGAGGTCTCCAACGGAATGTTGAAGATCCACGCCATGAAAGTGGGCAATGAAGTTATTTCGGCGCGCGTGAACACGCGCGAGAGCTGGACCTACGGATACTTCGAGGCGCGTCTGAAGCTCCCGAAAGGGAAAGGGACATGGCCCGCGTTCTGGATGATGCCGCAAGAGAGCGGCACATGGCCCGCGTGCGGCGAGATCGACATAATGGAGGAGGTGGGATATAACCCCAACTACACATCCTCTTCAATCCACTGCGGCGCCTACAACCACGTCATGGGCACTCAGAAAACCAAGGAGCAGTACACCGCCGGAGCCCAGGATGAGTTCCATGTCTACGCTCTGGAGTGGACCGAGGATTTCATTAAGACTTACGTGGACGGGAAGCTCTTCTTCACGTTCACCAACGATAAGAAGGGTGACACCAACACGTGGCCCTTTAATAAGGCGTTCTATCTCAAGCTCAATCTCGCATGGGGCGGCGACTGGGGCGGCGCGCAGGGCGTGGACGAGTCAGCACTCCCCACCACCTACGAAATCGACTACGTCAGGGTCTTTAAGAAAGATTAGGAAGCCTCACCCCCGGACCTCCCCAGAAGGGAAGGGGCTGGAGATAGAGATTAGATATTAGAAGAAATATTTTAATTTAATCATAACAAAAACACTGCTCAATTGATTGAAGACTTATCATGTTATGAATGAAGACTATCATGTTAAAAGATAATGTGTTAATATGACCATATGGCAACGTGACCATGTTTTTACTATATCAACGAAGCTCAATTGATTGAATAGACTCAATTAACTTAATTAGAAATCGTACTGAACGTACTAACTCACTATTTGTATCCGGTGGACGGGGGACTCCCCCGGGAGTTACCCCGTCCTTCACGGATACGGCAGGAATCATGAAGATCAAAAGAAATATGCTAACGATGGCGTTGGTGTCCGCGGGAATGTTGAGCGGATACGCCGCGAAAACGCCTATATATAAGGATTCACGACAGAGTGTGGAGACACGCGTGGCTGATTTGTTGTCGCGCATGACCTTCGAAGAGAAACTCGGACAGCTCAACCAGCGCAGCGCGTGGGGTGGGGCTGAGGGACGCGCCCTCTTTTCGCGTCAGGCGGAGCAGGGGAGCCTCGGCAGCATCCTCAATCTCGTGGATCCCACCGATGTCGACGCAATTCAGAAAGCGGCGGTGGAGCGTTCGCGCTTGGGTATCCCCGTGTTGGTGTCGCGCGACGTGATTCATGGATATAAGACCATCTTCCCCATCCCCCTTGGACAGGCGGCGACCTTCGATCCGGCATTGGTGAAGGCGGGGGCGCGTGTGGCGGCGGTGGAGGCCTCCTCCGACGGTGTCCGCTGGACCTTCGCCCCGATGATCGACATAGCCCGCGACGCCCGTTGGGGCCGTATTGCCGAGAGCTGCGGTGAGGATGTCTGTCTGACCACTGCCATGGCGCGCGCCATGGTGGAGGGCTTCCAAGGCGACAACCTCTCCGACCCCACAGCCGTGGCGGCGTGCGCAAAGCACTTTGTGGCTTACGGGGCATCCGAGTCCGGCAGGGACTATAATTCCACGAATATCCCCGAGCGCCAGCTGCGCAACGTCTACCTCCCACCCTTCGAGGAGGCGTGCAAGGCGGGATGCCTCACTTATATGTCGTCGTTCAACGACAACGACGGCGTTCCCTCCTCCGCCAACCGCTTCACCCTCACCGACGTGCTCCGCGGTGAATGGGGATTCTCCGGTTTCGTGGTCTCCGACTGGGCGAGCGTCACTGAAATGATAAACCACGGATTCTGCTCCGACCGCAAGGATGCCGCCATGAAGGCGTTCAACGCCGGCGTGGACATGGAGATGGAATCCGCCTCCTATATAGAGAATATGAAAGTCCTCGTGGAGGAGGGTAAGGTCTCCCTCGCCGACATTGATAAGTCGGTGGCTAATATCCTGAGAGTGAAATTCCTCCTGGGACTCTTCGAACACCCCTACATCAGCACCTCGCAAAGCGTGAAATACGCGCCGGAGCATTTGGCGGCGGCGAAGAGATGCGCGGAGGAGAGCGCCATCCTTCTGAAGAACAACGGCGTTCTTCCGTTGCGTCCGGAGGTCAAGCGCGTCCTGGTCACCGGTCCCCTCGCCGACGCGCCCTACGAGCAGATGGGCACATGGACGTTTGACGGAGAGAAGGAACACACCGTGACTCTGTTGAGTGCGTTGCGCGCCGACTACGGCAAGGATGTGGAGATCATCTATGAGCCGGGATTGGCGTACAGCCGCGACAAATCCACCGAGGGTATAGATAAGGCAGTCGCCGCCGCCGCGGACGCGGACGTGATCATCGCCGCGGTGGGGGAGGAGGCTATCCTCTCCGGCGAGGCCCACAGCATGGCTAACCTTGACTTGGTGGGCGCGCAGGCGGAATTGGTGGAGCGTCTCGCCGCCACCGGAACCCCCGTGGTGACGATAGTCATGGCGGGACGTCCGCTGACCATCAAAAAGCAGGTGGAGGAATCGCAGGCCCTGATTTATTCGTTCCACCCCGGCACCATGGGCGGCTCAGCCCTCGCCGACATCCTTTTCGGCAAGGTGTCACCATCGGGAAGAACCCCGGTCTCTTTCCCCGTCTCCGCCGGACAGATGCCTTTATATTATAGCCACAATAATTCGGGCCGTCCCGCCTCGGGCAACGAGACACTCCTCGAGAATATCCCCGTGGAGGCGGGTCAGACCTCCTTGGGATGCACCTCCTTCTGGCTCGATGCCGGATTCGGGCCCCTCTTCCCCTTCGGCTATGGACTGACCTACGGCAATTTCGAATATTCCGACATCAAAATAGGCAAAGATATCTATTCATCAACAGATAACATCATCGCCACGGCGACTTTGACCAACAGCGGAGCGCGCGAAGCCACGGAGGTGGCGCAGCTCTACGTCCGCGACATGGTGGGGTCGGTGACGCGCCCCGTCAAGGAGCTTAAGGATTTCCAACGCGTGACCCTCGCCCCCGGCGAAAGCACCACGCTCACATTCACCCTCCCCGTCTCCTCCCTCGCTTTCTACGGCTTGGATATGGAGAAAAAAGTGGAGCCGGGCGAGTTCACCATCTGGATCGGCGGAAACAGCGATTGCGGCATGGGCAAGATAGTAGAGGTTAGATAGTAGATATTAGATGATAGATAGTAGATAATAGATAACAGAGAATAATAGAAATAATCAATAATCAATCAACCCATAAATCGTTATGCAATGAGACGACTCTCGTTATTTTTAATGAGTATCCTGACGATCATAGGCGCGTACGCCGCCGACGTCAGAATCACGGGTACCGTGCTATCGGCATCCGACGGAGAACCCCTGATCGGGGCGACCGTGATTGTGAAAAATACCACCACCGGCACTCAGACGGACTATGACGGCAACTTCGCCCTCACCGCCCCGGAGGGAGCCAAATTGATGGTAACCTACGTAGGCTACGCCTCCAAGGAATTGGACGTGGTCAATCCCATGAATAATGTGAAAGTATATCTTTCCGAAGATGAGGCCCTCCTCGACGAGGTTGTTGTGGTGGGCTACGGCACACAAAAGAAGAGCGTGGTCACCGCCGCCATCTCCTCCATCAACGAGGATAAGCTGGAATTGGCAGCCCCCGTGCGTGTGGACAACGCGCTGAAGGGCCTTACCTCCGGCGTGACCGTCACTTCATCCTCCGGTCAGCCGGGTTCCGCCGCGCAGGTGCGCATCCGCGGTATCGGCACCATCAACAACTCCGACCCTCTGTATATCGTTGACGGTATGCCCATCGAGGGTGGCATTGACTACCTCAACCCCTCCGATATCAAATCCATCGAGGTGCTTAAAGACGCCGCGTCGGGAGCCGTCTACGGTGCCCGCGCCGCCAATGGTGTGATCCTTGTCACCACCAAGAACGGCACACTCGGCAAAACCAGCGTCACTTACGACTTCTCCTACGGATGGCAGTCGGCATGGAAAAAACGTGATGTCCTCAACGCCACCGAGTACGCTGTGATGATGAACGAGGGCTCCCTCAACGCCGGCATCGCCGCGCCCTACGCCGACCCCTATTCCTACGGCACCGGCTTCGACTGGCAATCCGCCGTCTTCAACGACAACGCTCCGGTGATGAACCACCAATTGAGCGTCAGCGGCGCCAATGAGAAGGTGAACTACTTCCTCTCTTTGGGCTACTACACCCAAGAGGGTATCGTCGGCGGAAACTTCGACCGCTCCAACTACAACCGTATCACTCTCCGCTCCAACACCGTCTACACAGTGTTTGACGAGTCTAAGAAACGCAATTGGCTCAACAATCTTAAATTCACCGTCAACGCATCCTACGCACGCGTGAAGAGCAAGAGCATCGAGACCAACTCCACATGGGGCTCACCCCTCGGGTCCGCCCTCTCCATCTCCCCGATCCTCACTCCCTACTTGGAGGGTGACATGGCGCAACAACAAGCCGATTACTATGCCGGCAACAACCTTTACGTGCCGATGTACGGTGAAAACGGATTGCTTCTGACCAACCCCGAGGTGTTTGGCAACTACCAGGAGATGAACAACCCCATCGCCAACCTCTCACTCCCCGGAGATCAAGGATGGAGCCACAAATTCGTGGGTAACTTCATGGGTGACCTCCAAATTTGGGACAACATCAAATACCACATCAGCTACGGTGCCGATATGTCGTTCTACGGCTCCGACGGCTACACTCCGACTTACTACCTCCGCAGCGGCGGTTCCAACGCCATCTCCACAGCCCACAGCACCAAAAGCCAAAGCACAGTATGGCAGATAGAGAACACCTTGAGCTACGACAAGACCATCGACGCGCACACTTTCGCCGTCCTCTTGGGACAATCCGCGAAAGAGAGCCGCGGTTCATACCTCTACGGCAGCCGCAACTATATCACCGACTATAGCCGTCCCTACATCGACGCGTCCACCGGACTCGCCGAGAACGGCGACATGAGTTCCGCCGGAGCCCCCTACAGCAAAGCGCACTTGGCATCACTCTTCGCCCGCGTAAGCTACGACTTCGACGCGCGCTATATGTTCCAAGCCACTGTACGCCGCGACGGTAGCTCCCGCTTCGGCGCCAACAACCACTGGGCCACTTTCCCCTCATTCTCCGTAGGTTGGAACCTCACCAACGAGCCTTACCTCCAAAAACGCCCCGAATGGTTGTCCAACACCAAGGTACGTTTCTCTTGGGGTAAGAACGGTAACGAAAATATCGGCGACTTCCTCTATATGGCTCTCGCATCCTCCGGCAACAACTATATCTTCGGTTCCGGCGAGGGCGTTGTCGTGGGCACCAAACCCTCCGTGCTTCCCAACAAGAACCTCAAATGGGAGGAGTCAACACAGACCGACGTAGGTATCGACTTCGGATTCTTCCAGAACTCCTTGACTTTCACCGTAGACTACTATAAGAAACGCACCAACGGCATGCTTATGAGCATGAGCATCCCCTCCTACGTTGGAGAGTCCGTACCTTACGGCAACGTCGGCAAGATGGACAACTCCGGTGTGGAGATGGAGCTTAACTATACCCGCAAATTCGGCGACTGGAACTTCAGCGTCGGCGGCAACCTCACTTATCTCAAGAATGAGCTTATCGAATACGGCAACGAGCAAGGATGGGCAAACCTCGACTCTTTCCAGGGCGTAGGCACCATCTCACGCGCCGAGAACGGCAAACCCTTCCCCTTCTTCTACGGATACAAGACCGACGGATTGTTCCAGACACAAGCCGAGGCTGACGAATACAACGCCAAATACGGCGACACCGCCGTGGCTGGTGATGTTCGCTTTGTCGACGTGAACGGCGACGGCGTGATCGACGACTCCGACCGCACCGACATCGGTAAAGGTATGCCGGATTGGACTTACGGATTCAACTTCACCGTGGGCTGGAAAGGCATCTCTTTGAGCGCCATGTTCCAAGGCACCATCGGCAACGACATCTTCGACGCCACACGCCGTGTGGACGCTGTCTCCTCCAACCTCCCCTCATGGATGCTCGCACGCTGGACCGGCGAAGGCACTTCAAACCGCATCCCCCGCTACGTGCGCGGTGACAGCCGCAACTGGAAGTCGTCTGACCTCTACGTCTACGACGGCGACTATATGCGTTTGAAAAACCTCATGATCTCCTACACTCTCCCCGAGAAATGGGTTCACAAAGTGGGCGTGGAGAACTTCAGAGTATATGTGGCAGCGGAGAACTTGCTCACATTCACCAAATATCACGGCTATGACCCTGAGATCTCTTCAGGCGGCACTTCCCTTGGTATTGATTATGGTGTCTACCCGCAACCGCGCACATTCACCGTTGGTTTCAATCTTCAATTCTAATGCCAATTTAAATTCGTAGAAAACAATGAAAAGTAAATCATATATCGCGTCCGGACTCCTTATAGCCTCCCTCGCTCTCACCGGATGCTCCGATTCATTTCTTGAGGTGACCTCCGCGACACAGCAAGACGCTAATGAATATTTCACCACCGATGAGCATATCCAAGAGGCGGTGGTGGCTGCTTACGACCCCCTTGAGTGGCCCGACTGGACTGAGGAATACAACCCCGTGAACATTATGTCGGACATCATGGCTGACGACATCTGGGTCGGAGGCTCCGACAAAACCGACAACGCCAACTGGCACCACATGATGAACTA
>CAYQMV010000062.1:0-12238 GCA_964418705.1 uncultured Sangeribacter sp. | reverse complement strand
GTCTATAACGAATCGTGTGGATAGCTGCAGTTCCAACTTGCCAGTCATGAAACCTGAAGATATCTTCGCTATTAATATTTCGTCACAATTTGTGACCGCTAAGATAGCACTAATTTATGAAGCTACCCCTCCAAAACGTTACAGATCTTAATTATTCTATTGCAAATTTGAAAGAATCATCTTCTTCTATTAAAATGATGATTACTTACTTATCGCTTCATTAAAAATTTCTACCACAGCCCTAAGATTAGTGTAGTCTCTCTTTAATTGTTGCAAAGATACGTTAGCATTTTGACCATGTGCTATTGCATTGCGATTATTATATATATTACCTAATGACATCTTCATCTCTTCGGTAACTCTTTCCAAATAATATTCAGCCCAATCCTTTGAGAACTTTCCAAGAGCTGCTACCAGCTTCTCTGAATTTAGATTTGTAGTTCCTTTAATAGCATTCTTTATATAATCTTTTACAATATGATGAGTACCTCTGTCATCGACAAAATTTTGAATTCTTTCTTTTAGACATACTTCAACGAATCCGCATAATCTAACGCAAATATACTTAGCTAAAACAGATTGCACCTCATTTTCTGTTTTTTCTGCGAGACGAAAATCTTCGTCCAATCTACGTATAAAATCGTCTCTAATAAGCCTAGCCATTTTCGCATAGGAATTTTTTCGCTAGTGAAATTCTCTTCTTTATTGAAAGCTCGGAAGACGTACTACTCTCCACATACTTTCTATATTCAGTGTCTTTCAACAATTGCTCATAACCATCCTTAAAAACACTTGTCTCAGGAGAATCCTTTACATCTAATAAATATGATGTAGCCACAAGAACTGAATCAAAAATAGCTGCATTTAGATTTTTCCCGATTCTAAATGCAGTAGGACCAATTGTATCATATACAAACTTTATAGATTTGCAAAAGATTTCAGAATACTTTTCCTGCGTTTCGTCATCAATATTACGATTCTTTTCCATATACCGATTTAGAAAAGACTTTAGTCCTTTTGTATATTCATTCCATTCATCACGAAGAGCAAAGAAACGTAAGATTAGTTCTTCCGACTTTAATCTTTTATTATCTGCACTATATATCTCTTTCCAAATATGATCATTAGAAAGTTTATTTAGCATTTGATTGAAAGAGCCATGATATATACAAGCACGTATTTCCTGAGGTACAAGTTTCTTACCACCAGTGTTTAAACGTTCAAAAATCATATATATACTACTATCATCATCATCAGGAGCATCTTGTTTGATTACAGTAGCATGTATTACACTGTCATCTAATTTTAAACGATCCGAGGATGTCAAATCACCTATAGTCTTTCCTACTAAATCAGATTGAACATCCTTTAATTTAAAGACTTGATCACCAAACCTTTCATCGTAAAATTTTTTTAATGATATTAGGCGCTGTTGACCATCAATAACCAACATTTGTCCAGTATCTTTATCCTGTGCAAAAAATATTCCTGGTACAGGGAGTCCAAGAATCAGGGATTCAACAAATCGTGAAGCCTCTTTAATATTCCACACGTATTGTCGCTGAAATTCAGGTATGACGATGTTATTCTTTGATAATCGATCCACCAAACGATCAACTGTATAATCAACGCCGTAACTAGTTATAGAATATCTGAATTCTTCAGTTTCATCATCAACGTAGTCATCTACTTCATCCAAGTCATTATCTTCAATCATATCTAAAAACTTTTAAAGAATCATTTTTATGGGGTACATATTGTATAGAGTACGGCTTATTTCAGCAGCCCGGTAATCTGTGTCGCTGGGATGCCAAATCGTATTGACGAGTGAGGGTCAGGTTGCGTAGTCAAGACAAAGATGGACAGGCAAAGAAAGATGCGCTCCAAGTTGGGATGATAGTAAAACACACTGTCGTCCGGCTGCTTGAGCGTGCAATGCCATTTGTTGTAAACTTCTTCAGGTGTCATGGTTGCTATGCCTTTTGACTACTTGGTATCAGCTTTATCTCTTTTGTGAGTCAACTATTTTCAGTTAAAGAGACTATTTTAAATCCGGTATGTAAATTTATAAACGCAATGACCCGTTTGTTCCAGAAGACAAAGCATGAAGTCAGTTACCACTAAAATCATTTATACGATCAATCGCAAGGTTGAATGTATAAAAAATTTGTTCGATACTGTCGTTTTGTTCCTTGAAAGTATAGGTGCCATCGCCGGAATTCTCCGTCAAATAAAAAATTGTCTTATCCAATACATCATAGGCTTCAGCAATTGACTGAACAGCACTTATCATATCAGGGTTATGAGACGATATAAGCACTTTTGTGCCTAATTTCTTCTGAAGAAGTACGAGGATACGAGCGTATTCAACAATCCATTGTGGATGTAAGTGACTTTCAGGCTCATCTATGATAAGCAGAGTACCATCATCGATCCATCCATTTTTAATGAGCTGAAGGATATACGAGAATGATATTTCCCCGGTAGCCGCACCGCGCACATCAAAACGGGTTCCATTCCTCCGAACTAACATAAAATGCTGTTGCTGTGCGGGCATAGCGGTCGATTCGCTATCCTTTTGCGATAGAGTCACATCCCCACTGATAATGTCTTGTACACTTCTAACAAGTGCTTTTGCTTTGTCTGAAATTTCACCTCGACAATTAATGAGCATCTCAGATAATTCGCTATCTTCGTTAGGAGAAAAGGATTGTCCAAGATATTGGGTGTTTATGTATACGACATTTCTCAGGTTGAGAGGCATAACAAATGTATCCGGCTTCAGCAACGACTCTCCATCCTCCAAGAAATCTAATTTTATCGCATTCTCCTCAAATTCATAGTCATAGCTCTTAAGTGAAAAAAGTTTGGAGCTGAAATCTTGAATTGAGCGGGCCAATTTCTTCTCAGCACATTCTTTTTCTATTTCTTTATAGTCTTCCTCAAGTTTAGACAGAATCTTTACAATAAGTTCTTCTGAATTGGTCCACTCGTCGCGTTTAATATTAAAATACCCGCTATAACGGTTCAAGCTATCTTCGTGAGTATCAGCAGTAATATTTTCATACATCATATCACTAATGACAGCTATAGCTTGAGAGAACACTTCTTTAGTTGCTTCGAATGATGACATATTCGATACTCTCACACCTTTATCAAGGAGGTATAACCTACTATAATAGCCTCGTGGACGAGCCAAATTATAGGCAAAGCGGCGGATAAACTCCATCATAGAAGAAAATTTGCCCACTGCTTCCCTATTCACCATAGTGTCATAGTCGTTTAAAACCTTAACAGTATGATGTAGCCAACGAGCTAAAGTGGACTTGCCTGACCCGTTTAATCCGGCAAGCACAGTAATGCCGTTAAGCTTTATAGAAGCATCTTTAATTGCGTGATAATCAGCAATGCAGAAAGTGTAAGAACTCATATCTTATTGCAATAATTAACTTCACAAAGATATAAATAATTTTTCAGACTCCAAACTAATAATATCAAATGTCTTCAAAGCAAAGGGTAAGATACTCTTTATCATAACCTGATGGCATCGCATTTATAATTCTATGCACGCCGATTTTTAAATTCTTCCGAATATTTTCCACCTCATTGTGGTTATATAGAGACTTGTAGCAGCAAACTTCTTTCTTCCAATACTCAATAACGCCAACCAACTTGTCAATATCTTTTGAAGCATTGTTAATTGACTGGATTATGTCATTGGGGTTGTTAATAGGTATATATGGGAAATTATGTTCAAAACCTATAAAGCTATTAAACTCCGTAGGCGACATAACTACCACATTTTTTAGTTTACTTCCATTCGAGTCCTTTGATATACGATAGACATCGTGTTTGGCAGAGTTCTTCACCTTGTCGGTAACAAGGAATATGTTGCTACGGTGTAATTTTTCTCCCACAAGCAAATCTCTACTGTGATCTATTTTACCGACGTATACACTCTTAGTGAGATTTCTTGAGCTAATACAATTGAGCTTCAGTTCAACCAAAAGTAATTTCTTTGAAGTATATCGCCTGCTTACATCATCAAATTTGGCAATAGAGCAAGCACAATCCATAGTCTGATCATTTTGTTCTGACATATTCGACTCAATCGCATCAATATCAATGCATTTCATATTTAATATGTCTCGTGAAAAGCCAAAAGTTTGATGCGGTGAATCCTTATCTACGATTTCTCCAAAAGTGTATTTATATTGGTCATACCTTAGCAGTGAATCCAAGTATTCTTGGCAATAAACTCTATCAATTTGGTTTTCAATCATTTCGAAGACGATTTTAAGGTCTAAATTTTCCTAAGTATTCTTCTTTTTCCCCATCGGAAGAGCCGTGTCATTACCTTTCTGAAACGCTTAATGAGCATTGAGAAGAGGATGCAGACGAAAAAAATCTCAATGGTTTCGATTAAATGGATGGGATGGTTGTACTTGAGGAAACGGAGAGTGTCTTTAATGAATATGTGGTAGATGTATATGTTGCCGCTGTGGTGCTTGCCGATGTACTCGAGTATGTTGGTCTTGACATTGATGCGCAACGCCAGTAGAAAAAGCGTTATCGCCAACAGGGTCGAAGAGACCATCATCTCCATCTGATACGTATGGAAGTATAGACATTCGGCGTATAGCAGAATTAGGAGAATAAACGCAACGCAGCATAATATTTTTTTGGAAAGTCGGATTCTATGTTCGTTGAGCCGCACAAGCATCCCGGCATACATGAACGGGATGGCGAAGCAGAAAGCGTTGCTGTAGCAATATGCGGGAATATGAATCAGCGCAAACTCGTTCTGGAGGAGATTCACTACCGAAGCCACCGCCACAATCAGCGGTATGAGCTTCGCAGCGCGGCATTTCACGCAAACATAGAAGAATGCGAGTGCCTCAATCAGGCTGGATAAATACCAAAGATGGAACGAGATGTTGTCGCCGACAAGCAGCAACCGAAGTAAATCCTTCGAGGAGTGAACGGGGTCAAACGCCGGCGCCGATCCGCTGAACAAGGGGAGAATGACATCGGCGGCATAGTAGAAGAGATTAGCAGTTATGGTCAGCCTCAGTATCTTGACGAATGTATGCCGTATCTTTTGCGGAGAAAGGGTTCCATTACCGTCGAGCAGGAAGTAGCCGCTGATCATGAAGAATAGCGGCAACGTCAAGCGGCATAGAGCCAGAAACGAGTCGCGGCTACCTACGTGCGCATACAAAATCATAACCGCCAAAACGGCTTTCAGTATGTGCAGCGAAACTATGTCGTGTCCATCGCTGTAGACAAGCCGCTGATTTCCACCGCACGACGGCAATATTCTCACCGCCATACGCGCGCCTTATCCTTTATTAGTTCATGTCCGCCACCCACCGCCAACGCCATGCCGAGCATGAGGTATGGAAGATAGTTGGGCTCAGGCGAAATGAATCCGAGTTCAGCCGACTGATGAACGTATATTATCGCGAAAGAGGCGAAGCATCCGTACACCACGGGGTCGCGCATTCCGGTGCGCAATCTGCTTATCACAACTGCGAAGTAGGCGATCCATGCGAGATAACCCACTACTCCGAACGTGGTGAGCGCAGCCACGGCACTGTTGTGCGCTTTGAATTTGAAGTAGCCGTACCCGAGGAAATCGGTGAATTTCAGCGAGTCGAGTTCATCACCCCAAAGCATATCGCGGAAGCTGAACAGCGGCTTTCCGCTCAAGGCGTATGAAACGGTATCAAGCCAACGGCAGTCGAAATTCGACTCAAGTGTCACCACCGCAAAGGCTACCAGCAAAGGTATGTTGAGCAGCAGCAACGCAAAATGTTTCCGCTGGAACAATGCGCAAACCCTTCCACTGAATATCACGCAGAGTATGGCGGCGAACATCATCACCATCACCGACCGGCACCGTGTGGGATAGACGTAAACGGCATTGACGGCGGCGAAAAGGCTCCAAAGCAGCAGCGCCCTCCGATTGCACTCCCAACTCAGATATATGGAGAAGTAGAGGAAACTGAAGAATGAGAATATCGCCATCGTGTTGGCATCCCATCCGTCGAGCGCGTTGCCGAAGAGGTAGATGGACATCAGCGTGATTCCACCCACGCCCACAAACCATGTGCTTTCAATTATCATCCTCCGGTCAATCTCCATCTTGGAGGAGATATAGACCACGGCGAAGGAGCTTAGATAGCTCAACCCTTCGAGCCTTCCGGAGATTAACGCCGGGATAACCGCCAGCATGACAGGCACCATGACCACCGGCATATCCCTCATGGCTATGACATTTCTTTTTTCTTCCTTTCTATTAGTTTTAGTTCTACAATAAAGTATGAGTGCCAACGCATATATCAGAGCCACCGATATTTCGGGCAGATGAACCGCTGCACCGAATCCCGAGAGGTTGATAAACGATATTGTCCACAAGAAAACCACCCATACAACCGATCCTTCAGAATTTATCTCATTCACTTTCTCAACGGAGCTAATTTGCCGATCACCGCCGCTTTCACCCACGTGCGCTCCGTCTTGTCCATACCAAGGAGGTAGGAGGCGGAGAGCGCCACAAGGAAAGAGAGGATGACCACAAACAGCATTCCGGCGAGCGACTCCCCCGCGCTGTGGCGGAGAAGCATGGCGGTGGGGAACGTCACAGCAACCACAATCGCTTCGCGCAATGTGACTCCTTTGAGATACTCCGCGGCACTAAGTTTCACAAGCGCCTTCGCGAACATCAACCGCATGATGAAAATCAATACGGAGAAGAAGCACTGCACCAGATACATATATCCCGGCGGGAATCCGCTTTTGAACGCCAGCAGCACCACAGCCACCTCAAGGAGATAGAGAGCGGAGAGCGTCGGCTGATAGTATTTCATCCGTCCGGAGGTATGTATCGCCGTTTGAAGCGGCTCGGAGAGATATTCGAAGAGGGAGGCTATGATTATAAGTTTAACAAACACTACGGCGTGGTCGGGAAGAATCTTCAACCAGAGGGTGAGTATCGGTTCCGCTTCGGTGAATACAGGGAGCGCGATGACATAGACGGCGAGGAAGGAGAATTTCGACGCCCTCCGCACCAGGGAATGCATCCTCACGTAGTCATTGGCGGCGTAGCTCTTCACCACCTGTGGATTGATGGAGCTTAGGAAGCTACACATCAGCGACAACACCCCGGCGTTCACCTGCATCGCTATGTTGCGCGCCGCGTTGAGCGACACTCCGAAGAAGTAGTTGAGCGCGAGGTTTACCCCCTCCCCTCTAAGCATATAGGCGAAGGATCCGAGCGCCTCCAGCCATATAAACGTTGACATCCGGCGGAATATCCTGCGATGGAGGGTGAAGCTGATCCGGCAAATCCTGTAGCGTGTCCGGCACACCCAAATGCGGATGACGAACGACAACAGCGTTATCCCCATGAGCATCACCGCCCATGCGGTGAGCTTGTCGGACGACACTATCCCCAGCAAGAACGCCATAGCCAATTTCAGCACACCGTCGGTCATGCTCAGGGCGGCGAGGACACCCATATCCTCGTATGCTATGATGGTGGAGCTGTAGGGGACGCTTACCACCGAGAGCGCGCAGCCGATTATCGAGAACTGATAGATCAGCATCGCAACTCCCCTCCTCGCTTCGGGGATGTTGAGATAATGGTTGAAGTACCATATCCCCACCGTCTCCGCAAGAATTACCACCGCTATGGCGATAAGCGCGTGCAGCTGAAAGGAGGTGTGGAAAGTGGCGCGCAGTTCCGCGTCATCCTTGGTTCCGAGAGCGTAGGATAAGAAGCGGTTGCTCGCGAGGGTCATCGACGAGTTGACGAAGGCGAAGAGCGAGAGAATACCTCCCACCACGTTGCATACGCCGTAATCCACCACCCCGAGGGCGTTGAGCACCACTCGTGAGGTGTAGAAGGATATCAGCATCAAAAACATCAATCTTCCATAAAGGAAGAGCGTGTTTTTCGCCAAACGTTTACTGACGGACTCTGTCATGTCGGGATGATGCGGGGATTTAACTCATGTAGTGCAGTTATAATTTTTCCGTTTACGATTGATTATATAGTATTGTTTAAGTAGGAAGCCCAACGGGCTCAATATCTTCACAAGCGTCAAATGGCTACCTTTGTAGTCGAAATCACTATTGTGGGAGAGCGATTTGAACGCCACGTAGCGCAAAGCGGAATTAAACCGACCGATGAAAGTATCGGACCAATCTATCATTTCACTATGATAGAGCTTGAACCCCGTGGGGTTATGGTACATGAGCGGATAGATATTGGCGGTAAGTCCATCGCTTTGATATTCATTTATAGTCAAAACTCTGTTGCGAAGGTAGCAAACGTAGTCTTGATCTATCCTATGGTATATCACCCCTTCTATGACAAATTTCTCTCCGGGAATCTCTGGAAAGGTGTACTTGCGCGCCACCTCTGTCTTGTATATAAACGACAATTCTCCACAAGGAGATAAATCAAGATGTCTGCTATAATCAAGAGACTCCCATTCCTTTATAGTCTTTTTATCATCACCGTCTTTAAGTCCAAACATACCGCCGCAGCGGCTGTTCTTCTCCATTTCAGGAACGTGACGGATTATATCCTCCACGGAGTCATCGGGCAACCAATCGTCGGAATCAACGGTGAAGAAGTATTCACCCTTCGCCAACTTCACGGCGGCGTTGTGCGCCATATATTTGCCGCGGTTCTCCTGATGGTGGTAGCGTATCTCTATCTCCCCCTCCCCTATCCATTTCTCCACGAGGAGAGCGGTGTCGTCGGTGGAGCCGTCGTCAATGATCAGCCACTCGAAATCACTTGATGTCTGACTCAACAGGGAGCGGTAGAGACGCGGCAATGTATAGGCGCGGTTGTATGTGGGTGTGAATATTGTTATCAAGACTAATTCAGAGGGAGAGTCTCAACTAATTCCTGCGGAATGGTGATATAAAGGCGTTTCCCCAATATCTCCTCCATCTCGGGACCGAACTTATCCGCCTCAATCTCAAGCATGGTGGAATGACTATTGTCTTTATTGCGCACTTTAAGCACTTTGCCGCTGAATCCTTTATAGAGTCCATCGGTGATCTGCACGTAGCTTCCGGCGAGCACCTCCACGTGATCCATCTCCTCGGCTCCGAGGATATCCAAGCCGTTGGAGACAAGGATGCTGAACTTGCGCATCTCCGCATCGGGGATGATGGCGAAATCGTTATCCTCGGTGGTCTTGTTGCGAATCACGTAGTAGCGGCTGTCGGGGTCCTTCTTACGGAGGATGGTGAGCAGGGTCTTCGGCATCGTCTGTATGAAGATGATGTTGCGTATGGTGGGGCGGTTCTCAACCACCCTCCTACGCCCTACCCTCTTGCATATCTCCTCTATGGGATAGTAGGTCTTCAGATAGCTTCCGGCGCATATATCTTCGAGTTCTTTGCTTACAAGTGTCTCCTTTCCAACGAATCTGATGGCGTACCAATGGCGAGTGAGGTCGATGATGGAGTTCGCAACCTTGAGTTTTATGGCTTCTTTCTGACGGTCGGTGAGTAGCGAGGGTATAATATCCTTAAGCTTTGGATTATCGGTTACCCCGGGGCAACAGGCGCAGATGTCGGCGTTAGACACGCCACATGTTTTCGCCGCAGCAACCCACGCGGCGGCTATGAACTCGGGGATGCTCTTGCCACCGAGCTTGATGTCGTTCATCTGAAGGTAGTTTCGGAACGCGCTGTCAAGGCTCAGTCTTATCTGATTAGTTGTCCGCTGCCATTGACGCAAAGGGAAAACATACTTCCTTATGGGTGCGGAATACTTCTCCTTGATAGCGTCGGTGTGGGGCAAGGAACAGAGAGAATCATCATCAATGCGGAGGTCAATAATGCGCTCCACATCAAGCCCGGCATGGTAGAAGGAATATAGATATACATCGACGGCATGACCCATGGTGGATAGAGCGGTCGTTTTCACACTTGCGAGACGGCGGATGGCATCAATCCGCTTCTGCGAGATTTTATCGAAGCCCTCATCGCACATTCCGGCGACATACTCTTTCACGTTGTCGAAGATGTCGCTTCTCCCCACAGTATTCAACCTAACCGCATAATCGAAGATACGGCTCAGGCTCTCCACATAACGGGTAATGGTGGCGATGGAGAGACGGTGCATTATTCCGTCAATCCACTGCCGCAGCATCGCCTCGGTCAGTTGGTCGAGCCGCGGCTCATCCCCCTCAAGCGATTTGGCAAAAGAGGAGATGGCTTTCGTCGCCATTTGGCCGTCTTTCACACGCCCCGTTTTTTGCAGAAACACTAAAAACGTCCGAAGTGTATATATCGTATTTCCTTGATTTACAGACAAGACAATAAACAGTTAAAACCGAACTTTCAGACTTTTTACTATACAAGAATATTCTCGCTTAAATTGATATTCACCTCAAAATCAAGCAAGAACAAACAACATTTCTGTTTCCCGATATGTAAATGATCAGTTCCCACGCAATAGAGACTCTAATAGCTCAAAAACTGTCTTAAATCTTCCACGCCCCTCTTGGGCGGCTCTGAATCTGCTGCAAAGTTAGCAATTTCCCTTGATAAAATTGCACAAAAAGTGACAAAAAAAATGCTACATGGGATAATACATTAAAAATAGAACTCCGCTTGAGTTTTTCATAAAACTTGTATTTTTCATAAAAAATGACTACTTTTGCGAACGTAACGCCAAAACAACATCAAGAGTGCTCGGGGTGCCACCTTATAATATAGGAGTTCACACCGGCGCGATTGCAAATCCGGGATTACGACACAGTATGACACTGAGAATTAAAAATATGGTTTGTCCGCGCTGCTCAATGGTGGTGAAAGGCGTGCTCACATCCCTCGGTTTCGAGGTGGTGGACGTAGGACTGGGATATGCTGAGATAGCATCCCCGGATCTTGAGAAAGCAGACATGGAGCGCATAGAAAACACGCTTCGCATCATGGGATTCGAACTAATCACAGACTCCAACCAACGTGTGACCGAGGAGATAAAAGTGCTACTCATGGGCTACGCCCGCATCGACGGCGGACTGACTAAAAAAGTATCGGTGGCATTGGAGGAGGACGCAAAAGGGAGCTACAAAACCCTCTCGCGCATCTTCACACAAACCGAAAGACGGTCAATAGAGAACTATTATATCAGCCAACGCATCGAATACGTAAAGGAACTCCTTGACTACGGAGATCTTTCGCTTGCTGAAATCGCCTACAAAACAGGCTATTCCAGCGTGGCATACCTCTCAAGGCAGTTCGCACAAACCACAGGCATGACAATCTCAGCCTACAGAGAACGCAAAAGAAGCGGCAGAAAACCTCTGTGCGAAATCTAACATCCGCATCTAACATGAACACCCAACATCTGAGCGGAGAAATGCTCAAAACGGAGTAAAAACACCGAGTTCGCGAACAATTGTAGCGGTTGTGGATAAAATAATTGGCAATTTTGCGGGAATACTTTGGATAATCTAAAATAAATTTATAAATTTGCGCCAATAAATAGTTTTAAAATAACCTTATTAAAAATAACAATGACACAGAAAGTTTACACGTTCGGTGACGGCAAGGCCGAAGGTAACGCTTCGATGCGTGACCTCCTCGGCGGAAAAGGCGCCAACTTGGCTGAAATGAACTTGCTCGGTATGCCCGTGCCTCCGGGCTTCACCATCACTACTGAAGTCTGCAATGAATATACTCAAAACGGCAGAGATTACGTGGTTAAATCCATCAAAAAAGATGTAGAGAAATCTATCAACCACGTAGAGGCATTGACTGGAAAGAAGTTTGATGATTCCACCAATCCATTGTTAGTATCCGTACGCTCTGGCGCACGCGCTTCCATGCCCGGCATGATGGACACCGTCCTCAACCTCGGTATGAACGATGCCACCGTGACAACCATGGCTGAAAAAAGCGGCAACCCCCGCTTCGCATGGGACAGCTACCGCCGCTTCGTACAAATGTATGGCGACGTGGTGCTCGGCATGAAACCGAAAAGCAAAGTAGATATCGATCCTTTCGAGGCTATCATGGATAAAGTGAAAGAGGAGAAAGGCGTGAAATTTGATAATGAACTTGACGTTGACGACTTGAAAGAACTCGTGAAACGTTTTAAAGCGGCAGTCAAAGATTACACAGGCAAGGATTTCCCCGAATCCGCATGGGAACAACTTTGGGGTGGTATCTGCGCCGTGTTTGACAGCTGGATGAACGA
>CAYQMV010000061.1:0-12717 GCA_964418705.1 uncultured Sangeribacter sp. | reverse complement strand
TAATTAGCAAAAGACACTATATTTCAAATATCAAAAACTCCTTAAACCACCCCGGGGGAGCCAACACCCCCGGGGTCTCTTTTAAAACTTCCCGACAGATAATACACATATTTAAACCGAAACAAATGAAAATCAAAGGCACAATAAACATCTTATTTGCCATCCTCTACACTCTCGCCGCGGCGGGATGCACCGACGACATATCAAGGCTTGTGCCTGAAAACGGCAACGCCATACGTTTCAATATACCCACCTCCGGCAGCGGTGAGCTCACCCGCGCGACCATCACCGACCGCGCGCGCTACTCCGCTTTCCAATTCGAGAACGCCGACACATGGGTGATCAGCGAAGAGGAGACCCTCGACACCGACATCCACACCAACCGCCGGCGCGGATTCATGCGCAACGCCGTGGCGGCGCTACCCTCCGTGAGCGGCGTGGATAATTTCTATATCCTCGCCTACGTCTACGACGGCGACGGGGACTGGGAGGACAACTTCGGCATGGCGATGCAGTACATCGGTGAAACGGTGACGCGCTCCGGCGACGGAACATACTCCGGCGATGAGGAACACTACTGGCCCGGCGACACTTACTCCATGAAATTCTTCGGACACTCCTTCCTCTACGCCAAAGAGGAGAGCGACAACGCCGCTGGCAGCTCCGGGGAATCAGGCTCGGTGGAATCAGGCTCGGTGACGATAGGATGCCGCAACAGCTCCGACGGCGCGGAGATACGCCTCTCCAAGATATGGCCATCGGTGAAATATGACGCCTCCGTGTGCAACGACGACCTCGTGCTCACCTCCGACATCATGCCCGACGCATCCTCCTCCGACTACCTCAACATAAACTACAAGAAAACGCTCCCCGGCGATTACAACCGGGTGGTGAACCTCCATTTCTACCATCCCCTCACCGCGGTGACATTCACCGCCGACGAGGCGATAGAGAATGAAATCACATCGATAGAGATCTCGGGCATACATATCGCCGGGAAACACTCCTACGGCGACGACAACTGGACTTTCTACGCCTCCGACGGCACTGAATACGTCAAAGGGACGCTACCCTTCCAACTAACCCTCAGCACCGAGAGCCGCCAGCACCCCAAGATGGTGGTGCCGCAGTCGCTCAACGGAGCCACGCTCACGGTGACGTTCGCCAACGGCAGGAAACTGACCAAGTCACTCGCCGGGAGAAGTTGGAACATGGGGCGCCGCGTGAACTACCATATCACCGACACGAAAGCCTACGATGAGTGGGTGGTGGAGGGATTGGAAGATATGACCCTCAGCTGGCGCGGCGGCGAGATAGAGGTACCAATCAACAGCTATATCCTCCGCAGCACCGTCCATGAGGGCACCGGCGCGGTGGAGACGGAAGTGATTCCCGTGCCATGGAGCGCCTCCCCACAGCTCCAGGAGCCATGGATAAACATCGGCACCGACTCCGGCAGCGGCGACGGCTCCGGTCCCGGAGCTACCCCCACCGAGAAATTCACAGCCACCGTAGGTACGCAGGAATACACCTACACCAACGAACACAACGACAAGCTGCGCCGCACCCCGGCGGTGAGCGGCGTGTACGACCTCTCCACAAACGGAGGGACAGCGCCCCAATCCACCGGCAACTGCTATCTCGTGAACGCCCCCGGCACCTACTCGCTTCCCCTCGTGTTCGGCAACGCCATCACCAACGGCAAAATCAACACAAAAGCATACTCGCAATCCTCAATCAACAACGGCGGCGGCGACCGCGCGATCTACACGTTCAAGACATACGACAGGAGCCTTATCAGCACCCCCTACATCTATGAGCAGAGAAACGGCAACTACAACGATAATGTCAACGATGCTGTGCTATGCTGGCAGGACGCGGAGAATCTCGTGACCAACATACGCCTCGACAGCGACAAAAAGAGCCTCCTCTTCGATGTCAACGCCGCCACGATAAAGCAAGGGAACGCGCTCGTGGCTATCCGCGACTCCAAGCAGCGCATTATGTGGAGCTGGCATATTTGGGTGACCGACTACGTACTCGGCACCGATATAAAGGTGGTGCGCAACCAGGGTGTGCCCAATGGTGACGCCACCGTCACCACCAACGAGTTCCTCCCCTACAATCTCGGGCATTGCGACGAGGGGACATACAAGTATGAGGCGCGCAAGGATTATATCGTGATCACTCAGAGCTACGAGGGAGCCACACGCCAATATTCATTCCTGGTGACGCAGAAAGAGCACGTGTTCCACCCCACCAACAACACTTATTATCAATGGGGACGCAAAGATCCGATGCTCCCCGGCTACTTCACCGAGGATGGCTCGGGCTACGACCCCATCACCGGACGCTATCAGATAAATGTGGCTGACAAGGAGCAGTTCTACACCGATGAGCGGTATAAGTTCTGCATGAAGGATGCCAAAGCCTCCTCCTCCGACCTCGCAATAGCGATGCAGAACCCGAACGTGTTTTTCACAAGCAGCGATAATTGGTGCAATTGGATGGTGATAAACCTCTGGAACGGCAACAACGGTGGTGATGTGTGCAAGACGGTCTATGATCCCTGTCCCCCCGGCTATGCGATACCGTCGGCGAAAGTGTTCACGGGATTCACGCGCTCGGGAGACACGGTCGACGGAATTGACGTGACGGATGAGGCGAAAGTGGAAAAGGCGTTCGACGAGGACATCAACTCCTATCTGCGCTCAGTGGAGGACTTCGCGCGCAATTTCGGATTCACGTTCTACTGCAACCCGATGACCGGGGAGGGTGTGTATGACCGCAGCGCCGGGACTATTTACTTTCCGACGATCGGCTACCGCATGGGCGACGGCTCGGTGACCACTCCGGCGGAGGTGGGGCACTATTGCTTCATGTGGTCCACGAACCCCGACTACGGGAAAAGGGCGGCATGGTACATGATGTTCGGGATCTCGGAAACGGAGATCAAGGTGGTGCCGCGCGCCCGCGACGCGGGGGACGGCGGCATCCCGCGAAACCTCGCCCACGGATTCTCCGTGCGTGCGATCAAGGAATACTAACGGCGGAGCCGGGACACCTGCGCCGGCACCGGGAACCGCAGCTTTGCTGCGGTGCGCCAACAGCGGCTTACGCCGCAAAACTGAAAAGGCAAGCCGTCGCAAAAGCGAAGCCGAAAAGCGAAGCGCTGACGGCGGCTGTCTAATTTTTTTTTGCAAAAAGCAAGGGATTGGTTGCATATCTGATTATTTTTCAGTAGTTTTGCACCGTGGACTGCTTGGATAAGAATTTGTATTACTTAAAACCTACCACCCGTCCAAAAACTGAGACTTAAAAACTTTATCCACCAATTGTAGTATGTTTGAAATTGTAGGAACCATGATTTTCGACAACGGGCACTCCGTATGTCGTCATCGCCAAACCACCGGCACCGGGTTTAGGCACCGACTCTATCCCAAAGGGACCATCCTCGATAGAGAGTCCGCCTATGCCAACTTCATCATGTTTGTGATGAAAGGGTGCGTGGAGGTCAATTATATGCTTTTCCCCAAGAAACGGGTGAATGCCGGCGAAATGTTTTTGATTCCCGTGAACTCCTTCTTCACCATCCACTGTCTTGAAGACGTGGAGGCGGTGACGGTGGTCTTCGAGGGATTCAACACCTACAGCTGCGAAATGCCCTTCTCGAGCCTGAAGCAGTTCCTCTCCGACGAAAACAACGGCATCAACATTCTTCCCGTGCGTTTTCCCGTGGAGGTCCTTCTCCAGAGCGTGAAGATCTACATCAACGACGGTGTCACCTGCCAAAACGTACACCGGCTGAAAATCGACGAGCTATTCCTGATCCTTCGCTACTACTATTCCAACACGGAGTTGGCGAAGCTCTTCCACCTCATCCTCGGCGACAGCATGAACTTCCGGATGTTCTGTTTCCGCAACATCAGCAAGGTTAAGAGCGTGGCGGAGCTTGTGCGCATCTCGGGCATGAGCCGCTCGCAGTTCTACGATAAGTTTAAGATGGAGTTCCACGGCATGAGTCCAAAGAAGTGGCTCAACTCCTACGTGGACGAGCATATTCTCCATGTCGCCGGCACTCCGGAGATCAATGTCAAGGACTTGATGACGCGCACGGGATTCATCGATGACTCGGCGTTCACGCAGTACTGCCGCCGCCACTTCCAGATGTCGCCACTGGAGCTTATCCGCTCCAGAGGTAATATTGTGAATGATTTATAAGCCTCACCCCAACCCTCCCCCCTTCCCTTAAAGGAGAGGGGGGAGGATAAACACACACTCTCAAAGGAAGGGGGAGCAACAATAATAGGGGAGCCCCTGACGGGACTCCCCTAAGAGAAGAAGGGTTACAACTAAAAAACTTCTACGAGCTTTTCCAAAAACCGAAAAGCAATAAATGAAACCTCAATAAATATATGTGGAACAAAAGATAAGTGTATTTTCACTAATTCCGCATCACTAACTCAGCGTCATTAAATCAGCGTCACTAACTCAGCATCATTAAATCTGCGTCATTAAATCTGCGTCATTAAATCTGCGTCATTAACTCAGAGTTATTAATCAGCGTCATTAATTCTGAGTCACTGATACTGTGTCACCTCTCAATGCACAGGGACTATCATAAGGGAGTATCGAGGGATAAACCCTTACGATAGACTCTGTGTTATCAAGGTAAATAGACTCCAATAATATTTTACCTATACGCCTAATATTCGCTGTTAAAGCACATCACGCACACAGCGAACTCTTACCCTATCGCGTCCTTCATAACCATTGTAGAGCGCATCACAGGTCACAAGACCATCATTGGCACGCACACCGAAAGCACGGGACTTGGCATATTCTCCAACGTTATTATCGCAATAATAGAAGTAGTCGAACGTACATGTGGCCATACCACCGCCGGAGGGTACAAATCCCAATTGTTTCATCAGCACACCCTCAATAAGGTTAGGTACACGCCATGTACCCAGGTCGGATTTATCATCTTTCTGAGAGTATTGGAGGCAGAACTTATTTCCACCGTCATAGTTAGCCCATGCCTGAGTAACATAGGTATTACTCCAGTCGCCGTAACGTAGGTAACCATCGCCATTTATAGAGACAGTTTTACCACCTATTGATGACGGATTGTTCATGTTCTTACAATAATCCGTAGCCACCTCGAACTTATATGCAGGCAACGCCATGGAGGAGGTGGTAAGATGGGGAGGTAAGTACGACGCTGTGGCAGCACGTATGGAGGACTTGTCAAAGTATGACATGGTGACATAGTTGCCATCCTTAGTAAAGGGATCATCCGTATAGGATGCAATATTATGCAAATTGCTGTAGTCGCGAGTCTTTTTCAGATCCGTGCCAAGGTCGCGCGCGCATCTCACATCGTAGCAGTTGGTTACAAACAAATTGAAAGTACTTTGACCTGTAGATAGAAGCTCCTCCGCCCAGAAATAGATTTTATCCGAAGTGGCGTAATGGAAAGCGTAACATTTCGCACGGAACTGATCATCACCCATTGAAGAACGTGGGCTTCCCGGTACAGAAAATGCATCGCGCGCATACTGACGGAAGTCCATCAGAGGAGACGGGAGGGAATATACACCCATGGAGATACGTTGATACTGGTACTGGGCGGGGAGATACCACTTCACCTCTTCGGTATCGATTTTACCATTTCCGTTCTCGTCACGATTACGATTCATACAAGCCATCAACGCAAAATATTTATTCTGATCCTTGGGTGCCGGATCTGATCCGCTACAATTATTATTATAGCCTCCAGATATAGCATCGACTGTTGCGGGAGTACAGACAGGATAATCAGCCGCCTCATGAGAGGTTTGAACTCTCGAATCGGTGTTGCTGTCCTCATCGACATGCATCGGTAAGGTAGCTTGCACCACCTGATTCCAATTTAAACCTTTGCCAACAGAATAATAGAGCACATTCGCCCTACCATTCCATGGAGAGTTGGCATTCTCGTCCCCATGATTATAATTCCAGCGCAAATTCACTCCGTAGATTTCGTTCACGTGCTCCACTCCGAGGGCGGAGATGTTGGAAGCGCCATTGGAGGCGTAGTATGTCTGGATGGAACGCTGCTCAATGGCATATTTCGCGGAAGCGTAGTGGCTCTCCTGATCCTTTGAATCAGTCAACGGAGCGAGGGCTACAACGCGGTCCTCCTGATTGACGTAGTTCTCCCATCCCGTTTCCGTGTCGCCATTCATCAACGAATTTCCATTAGGATCCGCGGTGTAGACATACTCATTGACAAAGACAGTGTACCACTGCTGAGTCTCATCCTCCGGATCGGTGCTACCCGCGTCGTGGGGATGATTCACCGGATCGCACAAGTCATGAAGCGACCATTGCGAATTATCATCTTCGCTGTCCTTATATATGGCAAGCTCCTTCTCCGCTGTGGTGGGTTTGAACTTAACCCATGAGTAGAGCTGATTATTCTCCCAACTTGATTCATAATTTGAGGAATTGAATCGGTAAGTCACGCCATTGAAAGGAGACTCAATAGTATATTGCAGATTTTTGCGCTCCTTATTGCTAAGGGAGATATTGTAGGTGCAAAAGTGCGCGTCAAGACGCTGCGACATACCATAAATATCGGTGACCAAACCGGATCCTCCGGGTTCCGGCTCCGGATCATCAGGTCTCTCCACCTCCACCACGATGCTCTTTAAGCCATTGATGGTGATGTTGTAAGTGTATTTAGTGTTGCGCTTGCAATTAAAGTCGCGGGCGGTATTGATAGTTGGATTTTCACCCTTCTTATAATCACAATAACCTAAATGGACCACATACTGCACTTCTCCGGTGCGGTGTACAAGCTGGGAAGCATCATATTGGCTCGGATCCACCGCCAATGCCTCTGTGGCTTTATTGGCTTCCAAATCAGACTTAAGAATATAGTAGTCAACACGTGCCTCCATCAATACGTAAGTGGCATAGTTGTTAGCGGTCTTGCCATCATTGACACTTGGCACAAGACTTCTGAACACCCCACTGTTCGTACCGTCACCATTCTTATACTCCAATTCCCTCTGGTTGTACATCTCCGTGGTTGAACCCTCTTTAATACCATAGGAAACGCCATCGGAGGACACCCCGGCTTCCAACGCCTGTCTCTTATTCTCCATCTGGTAGAAATCGAAAGAGTATGTGGTGCCGGTTTTCTGATACTCCACAAATTTTTGGGAGTCGCTGAACGCATTTTCACAATCTTCGACATGGTCAGTGGAGTTGTCCGTACCCTCCACAACGTAGCTTGTTTCCGGAACATTGAATACTTTCCAGCTTGTAAGCTCGAAATTCACGTTATTTCCGGGGGTTACATTGAATTTATTGTACGACAAAACACGGCGCAGATAAACGCCGCCGCTGCCGAGGTCGTTGACACCCGGTCCGATATCCACCGTGGGGATGGTGCCGCTGCTTGCATCCGCTTTGTCGGCGGCGTAGTATCCACCCATCAGAATATCATAAGAGTTCAAGTTCACATTACCGGCTTCGTTGTCAATGGTGACTATGTTGCGGAACTTCGTCCACGTGTCGGCATCATCAAGGAGTGAGGCAAGGAGCACCTTGCCGGAGCGCTCGGTGTCCTTGGGGCTTGCGAAACCATAGTGTGTGGAATAGTTGGAGACGCCCACCACGTACACCCTACCGGAAGTGCAACTCATTTTCATTTGATAGGAAGCGTCCACGCCATCGATATTCGCTATCTTTGTCGGGGACTTGAAGAACTCCTGAGCCACACGTTTACCATCGGACTCACGGTAAATACCTATCCATATCTCATCGCAGGTCTTCGCCTCGTCATCATCAATCATGGCGGTGCGCTGGCGCGTCGGCATTGTCTCCATATAGACGTCGAACGTGACCGTAGCGGGCAGACCCTCCTCCGGTCCCTTGTCGGGATCATAGATGAGGTCGTCGGCGCATGAGCCTAATATAAGTATCGTCAATACTGAAAGGGATTTCAGCAGTGTCGATTTTAATTTTAGAAGTTTCATACAATTAATAATTCAGTAATTTCAAAAAAAGAACTATCAGCTTTTCAATAAAATAGTAGGAAAAGGGAACCGAGGGTGGCGGGTACGCGGCTGCCGCCGCATACCCGCGTCTTCAGTTTTAGTTGAATGTTATCGGCCAAGCCACCTCTTCAACCATAGGGAGCACATAACATTTTATATCAAGGTCCGTCATGCTTGCGGCTACCTTGTAAACGTATCTGTGGTTACGGAGGATGTTGAAGGGTTCCTGCGTGCTGCCGTCAGGGGCGGCATAATCCTTAAATTCGAGTTCACGCGGGATTCCGTTGACCGTTAGAGTGATTTTCGCGGGTGTCGCGGTGACATCCGCCGTGCTGACATTGCGATATTCAGGGACATAAATCACGAAGTGATCATTCTCCACCTCCCGGAACGCGAGGTTCTCAATGATTGCCGGAGAGTGGGAGATCAGGCTGTGCGCCCTCTCATCGGGGATGTTGATATTCGCGTCGGTGGGTTGCGCGGTGGTCTTATACATGGCGCGTGGACCGCAATAGCCCCCGTTCCATGCCCGCGTAAGCTTCACATCGGTGATATCGGGAAGTACATAATTAGTCAATTCCGCATCCGTTTTGTTATCCGGTTTAGAAGATATCACCTCTATCTTCGCCATCGCCCTGACAAGGTCGATTTGTCCGATATGCGTGACCAATCCCTTGTGGGCGTCGATGCTTGTGAAGACATTCACGCCGTACATCGGGATGGGTGTCTCCTCGGAGGGGATGAAATAGTCGTCCGCGGCGGTGCCATAATTATATTCATACTCCGTGTGGAGGGAACATACATTGTCTATGTCGCGGTGGGTGAATATATTCTCCATCTCCTCGGTGTTGCTGATGGAGTCGACCGACCAGTTGACCATAGCCACCACCTTGAAGGGGGGTGTGGGCACGTATCCCACTTCACCAACCACCTCCACGGTGCCGTTATCGTTGGGAGTGACGGACATAGGAATCATCATCTCCAAATACTCCGACGAGTTGTCGTCGGCATCCCCTTCATAGATATATATCACAATATCATTGACATCGATATAGTTCTCCATCCCTTGACCATTGGTGGTGTCGGGAGCGTTGGTGAGGCGCGTAGTAAGCCCCGAGCCGGCGGAGAGAGTGAACGACAACTGATTGCCGACACTCTCCGGAAGCGGCGTGGGTTCCGGATCCCTATCCGACGAGCATGAATACAATGCCATGGTCGCCACTAAGAGTGCCAATAAATGATAAAATCTATTCATAACTTACTAAAGCTTATTGTTCTGGAGCACCACTTTCCATGAATTGATGTAGATGTAGGCATCCAACCAATTGTCGGATTCATCGAGGAAGAAAACGAAGTTGTATTCATCCTGACGGTCGAGATACTCCTGATCATCCATATTCTCGTATTCCATACCCTTTACGAGGAGGATCAAGTCCTTCATAGGTACGGAAAGGATTTTCTCGCCGGTGTCTTTGGCGTAGATAGAGAGGCGGGAGTCATCCTGAGTGACGAGGCGCGCGGTGGTCAACTCAGCCACAGCGACGTTAAGCTCGCCTGTGGGGAACGCGGAACCGTCGACCTCGGCGGCGCCGGCATATTTAGCCCAGGGGTAATAGTCCACCTCGTTGCCGGGGACCACGCTGTTGTCGTAGCGCATGAATCCGTTGTCGGCGTCGATTTTGAACTCATAGTCGTTGACATCCACCGGTTCGCCGGAGAGATGCTGCAACACTATCTTAATTCTGTTGGTATCCTTGATCAAGGGGACGATCACCTTATGCACTCCCGGAGTGTCGGGGAACTTGGCGTTGGTGACCATGCCATGGTAAAGGTCGGCGATACGATGGTTGACCTCCCCCTTTTCGTTGGTGTTGATTTCGCAGGAAAGGGCTTCGAGGGAACGCGCCTTTGTGTTCATGCGGTAGACTTGGTCATCGTTGGTGGTACACCACGACAGGAGAGTGTATTCCCCGGCGGGCACCTTCACGGTAAACATATAGTCATCGTTGGCGAGGGTCTCCGTGTCTTCGGAGTCGTCCCATACGACATTGCCGTCTTTATCGAGCACATACAAAGACACCTCCTTCACCTCGTGGGTGAACGCGTCGGCGTACTTCATATTCCAATCAAATTTGAAGCCCACTTTATAGACAACGTCGCAATCCCCTTCGTAGTCGTAGATTTCATGGCATCCCGTAAGGGTACACATCATTGCCACGGCTGCCGAAATGGCTATAAAGATATTGTTTAGAAACGTTTTCATTTTATTTCAGCGATTTTTAGATCGGGACCTAAGCCGCGCCTTGCCGGGCGCCTCAGGGCATATAGGCTCCGAAAGCCCTAAAATTCAAAAAAAGTGAGGAGAGAGGGAAGTGAACATGAGAAAAATGATTATTGTCTTATCGTAGGTTGGAGCCTTGCGACAGAGTGTTCAATAGAGTGTCGGCGTCAGCCTCACCGGCGGACCGCGCCTTGATCAGGTAAGCCTTGGCGGCATCATTGTCGCCGCGCATGTAAGCGACCACGCCTTTGGTGTATAGCGTCTCGCCACTGTCGCCCGCCTTGTCGAGGTATCTCTCCGCCTTGTCGTAGTTACCCTCGAGGATAGCCACGTTGGCGGCGTTGAGGTTTGCCACCGGATCATTGGGGAAGAGTTTCGACGCCGTCTCATAAAGGTCGTCAAACTCCGGAGTGCCCGGTTGGTAGGTCTGTCCCACAAGATAAATCTCGTTGAGAGAGAGCTTGCCGGGGTTGGTCTTCATCAACCGCTTGATTTCCTCCACATCCACGTACTGACGCACGGAATAGGCGATGGTGTACTCGGTGTGGCGCAAAGCGGGATAAACATTGTTGAGCAAGAGAGAATACTCCGTGGGGTATCTCTTCTTGATAGTCGCGTCGCGGGTGTCGGGATCCTGCACCGTGGCTATGATGGAGAGGATCTCCTCTTTATGATTGATGTTCGATGTGTTGAGATAGTTGCGAAGTCCTTCCCAATCCTCGGGCTCGTAATCTGTCTTGACCACACCCGAGGGGAAGTTGTAGAGGTGGTCGATATAGCGTTTCAACTCCTCGGTACGGCCGCGTGCCAAACGGATATTGTTGGCGTAGGAACCCTCGGGGGACGCGAATCCTTTGAGAGTGACCGTCTCGATGGTAATGTCGCCATCATTCTTCATGGAGTCGATGCCGGAACGAATCTTCGCCAATTGGGCGTAGTTGTCGCGGTAGTCCTCATGGAGCACCGTCTTGTTGACATGGAAGCTTACATTGGCGGAGCCTTTCACACTATATTCTTTTTGCGCGGCGGCTTTAGGCATCACGTAAAGGAGCTTGGGGAGGGCGCGCGTCGACTCTTTGGGGGAAGCCACATATTTGCCCACCATTCCGTAGGTGTCGGCGTCGGTCACTCCGTTGCAGCAGCCGTAAACTTTATAGTTGAGCGTGAGATCGGAGTTGTCCATCCACGACTCATAGGGGATAGAAGCGTGGTAATCCAACGAATTGGGTTTCTCGCTCATCTTATAAGAGATTTCGTTAGATCCGGAAATCATCTTATCGCCATAGTTTCTCAGATAGTAATAGTAGCGTCGTCTGCCATATATACCCACGGAGGGGAGTTCGGCGGAGGAGTTGCCGGAGGAGAGCGTCGGAGTAATCAAGAGCGCACTGTTGCCGGGGACTTTCAACGCCGAGAGGTCGAGCGCCATATCCACATTAAGACGTGAGCCGTCGCGCTGCAAGGCAACGTTGTCGACGGCAACGTTGTAGTTCTTCTCCGCGAACGCTGTTGCGAAAAAGCACATCAATACTACAATGAATGAAAATAATCTCTTTTCCATGGACATAATAATTAGAATGCGTAAACTAAATTAATTGCAGCCTTAGTAGGTCCAACATAGTTGTGGGGATGGCGGCGATCCACACGCTTGCCACAGCCCGTACACTCAAATTTGTCGTAGCGGGTGTAGGCGTAACCGAAGCCAATTTCAGCTTCGAGATTCCAATGGTGGCCGAGGATCCACGTGTAGCCATAGGCGATACCGGCACCCACGAACCACCCCTGATAACGATAGTTTGAGAGGTTCGAGTAGTCGGTGCCCAAAAAAGTGAAGTCAGCGCCGATGTTGCCCATGTTGTACTGTCCACCGAAGACATGGGCGGCAACGAAGTGACCGGAGAAACGGTCGCAGAACCAATAACGCGCTTCCGGCTGGAAATACCAGTGCTTCCAGCGACGTTGGTGCGAGAGCGTCCAATCATTGAACTCACCGGTGAAATCTAATGTCCATTTGGGAGCTACTCCCACCTCCACACCTAAGTTCGGGCTAAGAGTGGCATCCATCAATAAGTTGGTTTTCACGGCGGCCTTCTGAGCCATGGCGGGAAACGCCAAGCTTATCACAATCGTCAAGAATAAATATTTAAAAAAACGTTGCATAGTTTTGTAAATAAAGTCGAAAACTTAAGGTAGATTGGGGGAAGTGTCCCCTTCCGACGGTGAGATGAAACAATACACTGCTCACCGAAGGAAAGGAACACTGCTTATTCGTGCAATTACAATTTAGCGTTCTGAGTCACAACTCTCCAAGAAAGGATGTTGATTCTTGCGCCAACATAGTATTGAGTCATATCCTCCGGGTTAGGAACGATAGGTTCACCACCA
>CAYQMV010000060.1:0-12797 GCA_964418705.1 uncultured Sangeribacter sp. | reverse complement strand
TCACTCTTCGTTCAACAACATCATTGTTTCGCTTGCAAACAGCGAGGGACAGGTTATCTCTTGGTCATCCGCAGGTAAAATGGGCTTTAGAGGTTCAAAGAAAAACACCCCTTACGCAGCTCAGATGGCCGCTCAAGATTGTGCCAAGGTTGCCTATGATTTGGGCTTACGCAAAGTGAAAGCCTATGTCAAAGGTCCCGGCAATGGACGTGAATCCGCTATCCGCACCGTGCACGGCGCCGGCATCGAGGTAGTGGAAATTATCGACGTAACTCCGTTACCCCACAACGGATGTCGTCCTCCTAAAAGAAGAAGAGTATAATACAGAGATTGTAGTAATATTTTTCTTTAACTAAACAAAAAAGATGCACACAGAAACCGATGATGCGAAAGACACCAAATTAAGCTTTTCTCTCGGATGTCGCGGCTGCGCTAATCGGTTTTTACAAGCACACTTTAATTTACTAAATTAAGCAAACAAAAATGGCAAGATACACAGGCCCAAAAACAAAAATCGCCCGCAAATTCGGCGAGGCTATCTATGGTGAGGACAAGGTTCTGGCAAAAAAGAACTATCCACCGGGACAACATGGTGCCAACCGTCGTCGCAAAACGTCGGAGTACGGTCTTCAATTGCGTGAGAAGCAGAAGGCTAAATATACATACGGTGTGCTCGAACGCCAGTTCCGCAACTTGTTCGATAAAGCAGCCAGAACTAAAGGTATCACTGGTGAGGTGTTGCTGCAATTGCTCGAAAGCCGCTTAGACAACGTGGTTTATCGTCTTGGCATGGCCCCCAGCCGTCCCGCAGCGCGCCAAATCGTACTTCACAAACATGTCACTGTCAACGGTGAAGTTGTCAATATCCCCTCTTTCCGCGTAAAACCCGGCGACGTGGTTTGCGTGCGTGAGAAATCCAAATCACTTGAAGTTATCGCCGATTCTTTAGCCGGTTTCAACCACGCTAAATATCCTTGGATCGAATGGGACGCTTCCGTGATGGGTGGTAAATTCCTTCACCTCCCCCAACGTGAGGATATCCCCGAAAACATTAAAGAGCAGTTAATCGTCGAATTGTATTCTAAATAGTAGGTAAGTTATGGCTATTTTAGCATTTCAAAAGCCCGACAACGTCATAATGCTGAATGCTACCGATTCCTTTGGTAAGTTTGAATTCCGTCCTTTGGAACCGGGTTATGGCCAAACTGTGGGCAACGCTTTGCGTAGGATTCTCCTTTCCTCCCTCAATGGCTTCGCCATTTGCTCCATCCGCATCGACGGTGTGGCTCACGAGCTCGACACTGTCCCCGGAGTTAAAGAGGATGTCACAAACATCATCCTTAACCTCAAGCAAGTGCGTTTCAAACAGCGCAACGCCGAAGTAGAGGAGGAGACCGCTACTATCAATCTTAAAGGCGTGGATGTGCTCAAAGCAGGCGACTTCAACAGCGTGCTCGCCAACTTTGAAGTGCTCAACCCCGACTTGGTGATCTGCAACATCGATCCCGAGTTCAGCCTCAACCTCACCTTCCATATCAACAAAGGTCGCGGTTGGGTCCCCGCCGATGAGAACAGAGAGATGCTCTCAGGCAACGACCTCCACGAGATCGCCATCGACTCTATTTACACTCCTATCAAGAATGTGAAATATTCTGTCGAAAACTATCGCGTGGAACAAAAAACCGACTATGAGAAGTTAGTTCTCGAGGTTACTACCGATGGCTCAATCCATCCTAAAGAGGCCCTTAAAGAGGCTGCCAAGATTTTGATTCACCACTTCATGCTTTTCAGCGACGACAAAATCACATTGGAGACTCCTTCTGATGTCGACACTGAAGAGTTTGACGAAGACAGCCTCAGAATGCGTCAGTTGCTCAAGAGCAAATTGACCGACATGGATCTCTCTGTCAGAGCCCTCAACTGCCTTAAAAGCGCTGAGGTGGAGACTTTGGGTGAATTGGTCGTCTTCAACAAAACTGACCTCTTGAAGTTCCGTAACTTCGGAAAGAAATCACTCACCGAGCTCGACGAGCTTTTGGCCAATCTGAACCTTTCGTTCGGAATGGACATCTCTAAATATAAATTGGATAAAGACTAAACTTACCGATGAGACATAATAAAAAATTCAACCACCTCAGTCGTAAGAAAGCTCACCGCGACGCGCTGCTTTCCAATCAGACTATTTCTCTTATCCTTCATAAGAGAATTAATACGACTCTGGCTAAGGCTAAAGCACTTCGCGTCTTTGCCGAACCCATCATCAACAGGGCTAAGAAAGACGACATGGCCAATCGTCGTCTCGTATTCAGCTATCTTCAAAGTAAAGAGGCTGTGAAAGAGCTTTTCAGCGTGGTTGCTGAGAAGATCGCTGACCGTCCGGGCGGCTACACCCGTATTCTTAAAACAGGTTTCCGTAAAGGTGACGGCGCTGAAATGTGCTTCATCGAACTCGTGGACTTCAATGAGAATATGCTCAAAGATGCTGCTGAGAAGAAAACTACTCGCAAACGTCGTACCCGCCGTGCGAAAACAGAGGCCGCTCCCGCTGCCGAGGCTCCCGCTGCTGAGGAGGCTCCCGCCGCTGAAGCTCCCGCTGCCGAGTAAATCTTCACTCATATACGTTAAAAGGATTGCAATCGAATTGCAATCCTTTTTTTGTATGGTTTAATTTAAATTCTGATTTAATCGGCTGTTACCTTTGTGTATCGCCGGTTATTCTGTCAGTGCCGATATTGCGGCGCGCACTTTCTCAAAGTTGAACGAGGCGAGCGCGCGGCGCATTTTGTCGTTGATGCGCGCGGTGCATAGATTCCCTATCGAACCCTCGTGGGTGTGGCGCAGGGTCCCGTGGTATTCAAATTCGCCGCGTTGCACCGCCATTCCCACCTGCTTGTAGGCGTCGCGGAAAGGGGTGCCGTGTTCCACAAGGTGGTTCACCTCCTCCACCGTGTATGCGAGCTGATATAGGGGATTCTTCATCACGTCGGTGCGCACCTCCATGTTCTCCACCGCGTATGTCACTATGTCGATGCAGTCGTTCATCTCCCCGAACATAGGGATGAACACCTCCTTTATTATTTGCATATCGCGGAAATATCCGGAGGGGAGGTTGCCGGTGATCAGGCGGATGCTGTTTTGCACCCCCTGGATTTTGTTGCAATGCGCGCGCACGAGTTCAAACACGTCGGGGTTCTTCTTGTGCGGCATGATGCTGGATCCGGTGGTGAGAGCGTCGGGGAGGTGTAGGAATCCGAAATTCTGGCTTGTGTATAGACATCCGTCCATGGCGAGGCGTGAGATAGTCTCCGCCACCGCTGCGTAGGCGAACGCGATTATGCGCTCAGTCTTTCCACGCCCCATCTGCGCATAGACCACGTTATAGTCCATATCGTCGAATCCGAGCAGGTCGGTGGTCATCTGTCGGTTCAGCGGCGCCGATGAGCCGTAGCCCGCCGCCGCCCCTAATGGATTCTGGTTGGTGGTGTCCCATGCCGCCTTCATCATCAGCATATCGTCGGCGAGACTCTCCGCGTATGCCCCGAACCATAGTCCGAAGGAGGAGGGCATCGCCACTTGAAGATGGGTGTAGCCGGGGATAATCACCTCCTTATGCTCTTCGCTCTTGCGCTGAAGCACTTCGAAGAGAGCTTCGATTTTATGCACCGTTTTCTCAATCTCCGCGCGGGCGTATAGTTTGAGGTCCACAAGCACTTGGTCGTTGCGTGATCGTCCCGTGTGAACCATTTTCCCCATATCCCCGAGGCGTTGGGTGAGCAGAAACTCCACTTGCGAATGTACATCCTCCACATCATCCTCTATGACGAATCTCCCCGCCATCGCGTCGGCGTACAGTTTCTTGAGTTCTTCGAGGAGCGGACTCAGATTCTCCGTTTTCAGCAGTCCCACGCTCTCGAGCATGGTGATATGCGCCATAGTTCCCATGATGTCGTAGGGCGCGAGATAGAGATCTAGCTCTCTGTCGCGTCCCACGGTGAATTTGTCTATGCGTTGGTCTTGGGCGAACCCTTTGTCCCAAAGTTTACTTGTTGACATATTGTTTATAACCTGTTGATAAAGTTTTAAAATTTAAGATTTTCAAGTAGTTGTGTATAAACAACCACTCCCTCTTCTATCTCTTTGATGTTGATAAACTCATCGGCTGTGTGCGAACGCGAGGGGTCGCCCGGACCGATTTTCACCGCCGGGAAATTCACAAGGGCTTGGTTTGAAAGGGTGGGGGAGCCGGACATCTCCAATCCCAATTCCATCCCTCGCTTCACTATCGGGTGGTCGGTGCCGATGTGAGAACTGTTGAGACGCGTGCTGCGCGGTGTCACCTCTGATTTCACATTGTCGCGTACCACGGCGAGAATCTCTTCGTTGCTGTATAGCCCGTTGCCGCGTATGTCTACCACGAAGCCGCATCTGTCCGGCACAACGTTGTGCTGCGTGCCACATTCGATTTGAGTGACCGTCATTTTTACATCGCCGAGGAATGGTGAACGTTTTGGAAATTTATATCCGCGGAACCATTCTATATCCTCCATGGCGGCGTAAAGGGCGTTCACCCCCTCGTCGCGCGCCGCGTGTCCGCTCACTCCGTAGGCGGTGGCGTCGAGCACCATCAGTCCCTTCTCCGCCACCGCCATGCGCATCTGTGTCGGTTCTCCGAATATGCCGAGATCAACCTTCCCGATTTCTGGAAGAATCATCTCTATCCCCCCTTTGCCGCTACGTTCCTCCTCGGCGGTGGCGCTGAATATCAGATGGTGGGGGAACGCTGTGGCGCGTAGATGTTCGTAGAGGGCGAGGATCGCCGCCAGGGAGCCTCCGTCGTCGTTGGATCCGAGTCCGTAGAGTCTTCCATCTTCGATGGTGGGTGAAAAAGGATCACGGGTGTATCCCTTCGTGGGACACACCGTGTCGATATGGGCGTTTAGGAGTATCGTCTTGCTATTGCCGTCGGTATGGTTCCCATCCACGCGTCCCCGGTCCGGGATGTGGCGGCTCACGATATTGTTGCCGTAGCGTTCTGTGGGGAGACCGCGCCGCGTCATCCATAGTTCTAAGTAATCCGCGGCGGCTTTCTCATCGCCGCTGTACGACGGGATGGAAATCAACCGCGACAATAGCTCTAAATAATCTTTCATGTAGGGAATCGCTTAAAATAACACGTTAATTCACTTAATGTAGTAATCTACCTGATTTTTAGTAATCTACCTGATTTTTAGTAATTTACCTGAGTTATACATTATTGAGTTATATACATTATATATAACTGAGTTAAGAGTAAAAATCATTTTATCACGGTTCCGCCGTTGAGGTTGAGAGCGGAAGTTATTCTCACCTCCGCCACCCCCATTTCCACGGCATGGAGTGCGTTTTCAATCTTCGGGAGCATTCCTCCGGAGATGATTCCCTCCGCGGCGAGGCGCGGAAAATCGGCGGCGGTGATTGTGGGGATTACGGAGTCCTCATTGCCAGGGTCGGAGAGCACACCCTTTTTCTCGAAGCAGTAGACCAGTGCGACTTTGCGGTGCCGGGCCATGGCCATGGCGGTGGCTGCCGCCATTGTGTCGGCGTTGGTGTTGAGGAGGGACCCCTTGCCGTCGTGGGTGAGAGGCGCTATCACCGGCACCGTCCCGGCGTTAAGCAGATTGAGCAGCGGGAGCGTGTTCACGTGCTCCACATCCCCCACGAATCCATAGTCCACCTCTTTCACCTCGCGGCGGCGGCTGACGATGATGTTCATGTCTGCTCCGGTGAGTCCTACCGCGTCGGTGCCTGTGGCTTGCATTTTCGCCACGATATTTTTGTTGACAAGACCGCCGTAGACCATTGTCACCACCTCCAGCGTCTCCTTGTCGGTCACGCGTCTGCCGTCGACCATGCGTGTTGCCACGCCTAACTTCGCGGCGACGGCGGTGGCGGTGCGTCCACCGCCATGCACGAGGATTTTATCACCCCCGATGGCGGCGAAGCACTCCAGCAACGCTTGAAGCGACACCGCGTCCTCCACAAGCGCGCCCCCCACTTTGATAATCGTCAGTTTCCTCTCCATAATCAATCTAAACCTTTACTTTACCAATGATTCAAGCATACGCTTCATCACCACTTGCGCCGACACCACACGGTTGGCGGCTTCGGGAATGACGATACTGCGGGGGGAGTCTATCACTTCGTCGCTGACAATCATATTGCGGCGCACGGGGAGGCAGTGCATGAAATAGGCGTTGTTTGTCACCGCCATGTGTTCCGCGTCTATTGTCCACGACATATCTTTGGATAGTATTTTGCCATATTCTTTCACGCTCGACCAGTTCTTCGCATAGACGAAATCCGCGCCTTCGAGGGCTTTTATTTGGTCGCGTTCGATGCGTGCGTCGCCGACGAAACGGGGATCGAGGTCGTACCCTTCGGGGTTTGTTATCACGAAATCCACATCGGCGGCGTTCATCCATTCCGCGAAGGAGTTGGGCACCGCCTGTGGCAGCGCACGGGGGTGCGGCGCCCATGTAAGCACCACTTTCGGACGCGCTTTCTCTTTGTATTCCTCAATGGTGATGAGGTCGGCGAACGCCTGGCATGGATGCACGGTGGCGCTTTCGAGGCTTATCACCGGACGTCCGGAGAAGTCTATGAACTGACGGAGAATGCTCTCTTTGTAGTCGTACTCATAGTCTTCCAGCCCGGCGAAGGAGCGGACACCTATGATGTCGCAATAGGAACCTATCACCGGGATAGCCTCGCGCAAGTGTTCCGATTTGTCGCCGTCCATCACCACGCCCATTTCCGTCTCCAATTTCCAGCTGTCTTTGCCGATGTCGAGCACTATAGGGTTCATGCCGAGATTGAGCGCCGCTTTCTGCGACGACAGGCGTGTGCGCAAGCTCGAATTGAAGAATATGAGCATGATGGTCTTGTTCTTGCCCAGGTGTTGCCATGCCAGGGGTGTTTTCTTCACCTCTTTGGCTTCGGCGAGCGCGGCGTTGAGGTCGCCGATGTCCGCCACGTGGAAAAATGATTTCATTTCAGTGTGGTTTAAGGGGTTATACTAACGCCGACAGGGCGGTGACGAACTCCGCCGCTTCCTCCATCTTCAGAGTGAGGGGCGCGAGGAGACGGATCATGTTCTTGCCGGAGACTCCGGTGAAGATATGGTGCTCATGGAGCAGGCGGTGGCGCAGTTCCGCCACGGGGACGTTGAACTCAATGCCCAGCATCAGACCCTCGCCTCTCACCTCCTTGATCATGGGCGCGGTGGGGATATTCGCTTTGAGGTATTCACCCACGGCGCGCGCGTTGGCGATGAGGTTCTCTTTCTCCATTATTTCAAGCACGCTCACCGCCGCCGCCATGGCGAGGTAGTTGCCGCCGAAGGTGGTGCCGAGCATACCCTTTTTCGCTTCGATGTCGGGGGCTATGAGGATGCCTCCGATGGGGAATCCGTTGCCCATACCCTTCGCCATGGTGATGATGTCGGGGCGTATCCCGGCCCATTGGTGGGCGAAGAATTTGCCGGTGCGTCCGTATCCGCTCTGCACCTCGTCGAGGATAAGCTTCGCTCCATATTCTTTTGTCAAAGTGGAGAGTCCTTGAAGAAAGGATGCTTCGGGAGTCACGATGCCACCCACGCCCTGGATGCCTTCGATTATCACCGCCGCCACGTCGCCTTTCTTCAAAGCCTCCTCCACAGCGTAGAGGTCGTTTATGTGGCAGAAAGTCACTTTATGGTTCGCATTGAACGCCGACACGATTGTGGGGTTGTCGGTCACCGCCACCGCTCCGGAGGTTCTGCCGTGGAAACTGCCGTGGAAAGCCACGACGCGGTCTTTCCCGGTGGCGAACGATGCCAATTTGAGAGCGTTCTCGTTGGATTCAGCGCCGGAATTGTCCAAGAAGAGGGAGTAGTCGGGGTAGCCCGACATCTCTCCGAGCTTCTTGGCGAGGTTTATCTGCAAGGGGTTGACGACGCTGTTGGAATAGAATCCGATTTTGTTTAATTGAGTGGTTATCGCCTTAAGATAGTCGGGGTGTGAGTGTCCCACGCTGATCACGGCGTGGCCCCCGTATAGGTCGAGGTACCGCACTCCGGCGTTGTCCCATATATGGCAGCCTTGCGCATATTCGGGGACTACATCGAAGAGGGTGTAAACATCAAACAAGTTCATAAGTGTGTGGGTGTCAATAAAGTTAGAAATTGGAGGCTTTGAGGCGTAGTCCGCTATCTTCGGGGAGTCCGAAGATGAGGTTCATATTCTGCACCGCCTGTCCCGACGCCCCTTTCAGCAGATTGTCGATCACGGAGATGATGTGCAGCTTGTCGCCATGTTTCTTCACGTGGAGGATATTTTTGTTGGTGTTCACCACCATTTTGAGGTCCGGGTCGCTCTCCACTACGGTCACAAAGGGATGGGTGGCGTAGTATTCTTTGTAGAGAGCCACGGCGTCCGCCTCGCTTACGGAGGTGGTGAAATAGATGCTGGAGAGGATTCCGCGGGAGAAATTGCCGCGCATGGGCACGAAGTTGATTTCCCCCTTGAATTGCGGAGAGAGTGTGGCTATCGTCTGCTTTATCTCCCCGAGGTGCTGGTGGCTGAAGGGCTTATAGATGGAGAGGTTGTTGTCGCGCCATGCGAAGTGGGTCGTTTCTCCGGGCTTTTGTCCGGCTCCGGTGGCTCCGGTAATGCCGGTGACGTGTACGTCGGAGAGTATCCCAGCTTTCGCCGCCGGGAGCAATGCCAGCTGGATGCAGGTGGCGAAGCATCCGGGGTTGGCGATGTGGCGCGCTTGCTTGATATCGTCGCGGAACGCCTCTGGAAGACCGTAGATGAAGTCCTCCGCATCCTCCGCGAGACGGAAGTCATTGGAGAGGTCGATGATGGCGCCGCGGTAGTCGTGGGGGAGTGCGTGAACCGCCTCCTTCGATTTCCCGTGGCCCGAGCAGATGAATATACAATCTGCTTTTCCCGCCTCCACCTCTTTGCAGAAACAGAAGTCGGTGTCTCCCACGAGGTCGTGGTGTGCTTTCCACACCGGTTCGCCGGCATGGCTCCCGCTTTGGGCGAACACCACCTCCGCCATGGGGTGGCAGCGCAGCAATCTTATCAATTCTCCAGCGGTATATCCCGCCGCACCTATTATCCCAACTTTTATCATATACTATCTCCTCCCTATCTAAAATCTACTAACTACTCTCTAATATCTACTCTCTAAAATCTACTAACTAATATCTACTCTCTACCAACTACTCCCTCTCTCCCGGGTGTGCGCCATAGTATGCGCGCAGGGGTGTGGAAAGCACTTTGATGAATCCTTTGGCATCGTCGGAGGTCCATCCCTTTTGCATCTCACCGTATTCTCCGAGTTTCGTTTTCACGAGGTCGCAGTCGCTCTCCACGCCTATGGGCATGAAGCTGTAGGGACGCAGTTGGAGGATGACGGTGCCGTTGACATTGCGTTGGCTCTCGGAGAGCATAGCTTCGATGTCGCGCATCACCGGCTCAAGGTACTGGCTCTCATGGAGGAACATACCGTACCAGTTAGCCACTTGGTCTTTCCAATATTGTTGCCATTTGGAGAGGGTGTATTTCTCGAGGAATTTATGGGCGCCGAGGATAAGCATGGGTGCGGCGGCTTCGAATCCCACACGGCCCTTGATGCCGATGATGGTGTCGCCCACGTGCATATTGCGTCCGATGCCGTAGGGGGCTGCGATCTCCTCTATCATTTTTATCGCGGCGATTTTGTCGCTGAAGGGTACGCCGTTGACCGCACTGATTTCACCCTTTTCAAAACTTATGCGTAGCTCCTCGCTCCCCTCCTTGGTGACTTGCTTGAGGTATGCGCTTTCGGGGAGCCCTTGTGCGGAGTCGAGTATCTCGCCGCCGCAGATGCTGGTGCCCCAGATGCCCACGTTGTATGAGTATTTAAGCTTTGCGAAGTCGGCGTTGAAGCCGTGGCTGTTGAGGTAGTCCACCTCATATTGGCGTGTCAACGCCATGTCGCGTGTGAGGGTGACGATTTCCATCTCCGGGGCCATGACCATGAAAGTCATGTCGAAGCGTATTTGGTCGTTGCCGGCGCCGGTGGAGCCGTGGGCTATCGCGTCGGCTCCGATCTCTTTGGCGTAGCGCGCTATCGCTATGGCTTGGAAGATACGTTCGCTCGACACGGAGATAGGGTAGGTGCCGTTGCGCAGCACGTTGCCATAGATCATGTATTTGATGCTCTTGGAGTAGTATTCCTCGGTGACATCGAGGGTCACGTATTTGGTGGCTCCGAGGAGGTATGCGTTTTTCTCGTTCTCCGCCAGTTGTTCAGAGGAGAAACCGCCGGTGTTGGCGCAGGCGGCGTAGACCTCATACCCTTTCTCTTTGGCGAGATACATCACGGTGAAGCTTGTGTCGAGACCCCCGCTGAACGCCACTACAATCTTTTTCTTTTGCATAATGAATTGTTGCGTAATGGATTATTACGTAATGAATCTTTGAATGATAGATAATTATATATGTGTTATATTATCCGCATTGAGCGGGGTCGTAAAGCATTCCGGTGCATAGGCATCGGGTGAAGTCGTTGCGTGTGAGCACATCATAGTTGATGCAGCTCTCGCATCCGTGCCAGAACGTGGGGTCGGCGGTGAGTTCGCTGAACGTCACGGGGACGTAGCCCAGCTGTGTGTTGATTTTCATCACCGCCAGTCCGGTGGTCAGTCCGAATATCTTCGCTTTGGGGAAGAGCGCGCGGCTGAGGTTGAACGCTGTCTGTTTGATGCGTTTCGCGAGGCCGTTTCCGCGGTATTCGCTCTTCACTATCAGTCCGGAGTTAGCCACAAATTCACCGTGGCTCCATGATTCTATATAGCAGAATCCCACGAACTCGTCGCCTTTCATCGCGATTATGGCTTTCCCTTCGTTCATTTTTTGTGCTACGTATTCCGGGCGGCGTTTCGCAATGCCGGTGCCGCGCACTTTTGTGGCTGCCTCTATGGTAGTCAATATCTCATCCACGTATTTCAGATGTTTCGAGGATGCGATTTCTACTACAAATTCATCCATTTCTATATTGAGTGATATATGTATTTATTTTTGTTCAGTTTTAAATCCTTTTGCGGAGGATGTCTGGGGCAATTGTGGCGAGGGAGAAGGTGGTGTCGTCTTCGGAGAAGCGTCGGCGCAGCATGATAAGGATTGTGTCGTCGCCGGCGATGGTGCCCATCACGGGAGGTAGTTTCGCTTCGTCGATGCAGGCGGCGACCATGCTCGCGTGTCCCGGGGCGGTATGGATTACGGCGATGCCTACGCCGAACTCAAGGCTGACGATGCTGTGGGGTTGGATCACGTTGCTTATCAGCTCGTCGCCGCCGGTGGTGTGCATCACCGGAAGTGGCATGCAGTAGCCTTCACGGGTCTTTTTGAGACCCATTTCGCGGATGTCGCGTGAGAGCGTGGGTTGCGCCACGGAGTAGCCTTGCGCGGCAAGGTGGGCGCGGAGTTCCTCCTGCGAGGTGATTGTGTGATGTTCTATTATCTCGCGTATCGCCGCGTGGCGGGTGCTTTTCACTTCCATATTTGATGACATTTTAGTTACTCCCGTATTAGTTACTCCCGTATTATTTATTCCCGTATTACTTATTTTTGACGTTGTCTTGATTTTTGACTCCGCAAAGTTATGAAGATATTCTTGATATATGGAATAAAAGAGGTGATTATTTGCTCAAATTCTCCGAAATATTCATATTCTGGGCGTGATATTCACAAATACACCCTTTTTATTCATAAATAGACTGAATAAAATAATGAATAATCAATAAGCGGAGCTATCCCTTTCTTATCAGAGTGTTTAAGATTAAACTTTTTGGTCGGTGTGGTAAAGCAAGGATTGCGTTCCCAAAGCCATAATAGCGGCGGTGGGGACGCAATCATGTTATCTTTGCCTTTTTCAGTTTGTTGAGGTATTCTTGACGTAGGGTGGGGTTGTCGAGTTCAATTTATCGAAACAAACTATTTAATCAAATATGCAAGGGAGACGATAAAAGAACGTTGTTTGCCGTTGCCATAATATGAAGTGTTGGTCAATCCCAAATCATATCCCACTTTAACTCCTATATGACGATAAACAGCATTCAGGGAAAAAGATAATCCAAAGTCATTTCTATTACAGGGTCTGTAGGGTCTGCCGTATCCATTGGAAAATGTTGAGACGCGGGATTCGAATGGTTGCCCGAAATCATCATTGCCTGATATGAACGAATCTCCGGATATGCCGATAGCGTAGTAGGGTCCGAATCCCGGGCAAACAGAAAATTCTTTCATCTTGAATTTATATCCGACAGATAATGGGATACGAAGATAATCCATTTGGGAAAACTTTATGAGAGCGAGACGTGTTCCCAAAAGCTTGTCGCCGGATATCTCTCCTGCTTTACGGACAAATGATATTCCGCTCTCAAAAGAGATATTGTTTCTAAGACTTAGATTGATGATTCCGCCGATAAGGAAACCGCTTTTCGATGTCGATGTGTATTCGCTAACAGCGAGCCGGTTGTTTAAATAACCAATTTCGACGCCATAATTGAATTTTTGTGCATTGCATACGACGCAACTCACGACGATTAAGATTAGGGTACAAAGTAGTTTGTTCATAAATCAGTATGTTGTGGATAATTAGTGTTGTTAGCGAGAACAGATGCAAAGTTAGTCAAATAGTCTCTATTGTGCAAGAGCGTTCTGCCGGTGAGCAGGGCAACCGCATCAAATTTTGGCCGAGAGTAGCATCTCAACGAGGTACTCTTG
>CAYQMV010000059.1:0-12830 GCA_964418705.1 uncultured Sangeribacter sp. | reverse complement strand
AAAATATCTATCACATTGACAACTAATTTATTAGATATTTTCTGAATATCCCTAGATTAAAATCATCATTTTTGGTGATTTCACCATTTAAAATTTTTGTGTTCCTTTGCAGTGGAATATGTGCAAGAGAATTAGCTTAATATTAATCACGATTTTTGCGGGCGTGGGGATGGCTTTCTCCATGGATACCCCTGTCGACACAGTGATGCTTCAGGAGGTGGAAGTCTCTGCTATTAAGGGTGGTGGAGCGAATGTGAAATCTTCCGGAGCCTACTCGCTGATCAATGAGAAAGAGTTGAGGAAGCGCAATGTTGTCTCGCTCAAGGGAGTGAGCGATATGGTTCCTAATTTCTATATCCCGGACTACGGCTCCAGAATCACATCATCAATTTATGTGAGAGGCCTCGGCGCACGTATGGATCAGCCCGCGGTTGGATTGATCGTGGACAATGTCCCTATCCTCAATAAGGATGCGTATGATTTTGATATCGCCGATATGGTGAAGGTTGAGATGCTCCGCGGTCCGCAGTCCACGCTTTATGGGCGCAACACCATGTGCGGTGTGATTAATATCAACACCCTTTCCCCGTTGCGTTATCAAGGATTGAGACTCGTAGGTGAATATGGGAGTGGCAATTCATGGCGCGCCTCCGCCGGATACTACGCCATGCCCTCCGAGACGCTGGGGGTGGCGGTGAACGCCGGATTCGGTTCCACCGACGGCTTTTTCAAAAACCTTTATAATGGTCAGGATGTGGGACGCGAACGCCAATGGAGCGGTCGCGCCAAGGTGGAATGGCAGCCCTCCGCCTCGCTGCTGCTTCAGAACATCCTTTCGTTGTCCAATCTCAACCAGAGCGGCTACGCATACGAATATGTCCCCACCGGGGAGATAAACTACAACGACACCTGTTTCTATCGCCGTTTTGTGCTCAACGATGGTTTGTCGCTGAAATGGAACCGGAGTAAATTCTCCCTCTCCAGCATATCCTCTTTCCAATATATAGACGACAACATGACGTTGGATCAGGATTTCCTTCCCGTGGATTACTTCACGCTCACGCAGAAGAAACGCGAATGGGCGTTGACCGAAGATTTGGTGCTTAAAGGGAACGGAGCGGGGGCTTACTCGTGGCTCGCCGGACTTTTCGGATTCTATAAGCATAATTCCATGTCGGCTCCGGTGGATTTTGAGGATGTGGGTATTTCGCAGCTGATAGAATCGCACCGCAACAGCTCCAATCCCTATTATCCCATAGAGTGGGAGTCGCGCGCTTTCGCTCTCAACAGTGATTTCACCGTTCCCACCTACGGAGTGGCTCTCTATCATCAATCTGATTTGAGCTATGGCGATTTCTCCTTCTCCGCCGGATTGCGTCTCGATTATGAACGCTCGTCGTTGAACTATCACAGCTTCTGTTCCACAGGATACGATATCTACAACAGGGAGACATTGGTCTCTGACGTTTCGTTTTTTCGGCACGTTGATGTTGATATCGACGATTATGGGAATCTCACGAACGATTTTTTGGAGTTGCTTCCCAAGGTCTCGGTGTCGTATCGGATTCCGGGAAGCGATATAGGCAACATATACCTCAATGTGGCGAAAGGCTATAAAGCCGGAGGGTTCAACACTCAAATGTTCAGTGATGTGCTCCAGCAGCGGTTGATGGGAATTATGGGCATAGGCGCATCGTATGACGTGGATGAGATTGTGGGGTATAAGCCGGAGAAGAGTTGGAACTATGAGATAGGATCGCATCTGTCGTTCCTCCGCGGACGGTTGAAAGCGGAGTTCGCCCTTTTTTACATCGACTGCCGCGACCAGCAGCTCACTTGCTTCCCCGACGGCACCACCACGGGGCGCATAATGACCAACGCCGGGAAAACGCGCAGCTTCGGCGGTGAGGTGTCGGTGAACTATACTCTCCCCACCATACCCTTGCGCTTCAATCTCTCCTACGGCTACACCAACGCCAAGTTCAGGGAATACAACAATGGCAAAGGGAACTTCGCCGGGAAATATATACCCTATTCACCCTCCAACACCCTTTTCTTCCAATCGGCGTACACTGTGAATGTCGGCAAGGAATGGCTGAACGGCATCGACATAGCGGTGAATATGCGCGGCGTGGGTAAGATATATTGGAATGAGGAGAACAGTTTGTCGCAACCATTCTATGCGCTTTTGGGTGCTTCCGCCACTCTCAACGCCGGTGATGTTTCATTGCAATTTTGGGCTGAAAATATAACAGACACGCGCCATTCCACGTTCTATTTCGTGTCGATGGGGAATGAGTTTCTCCAGCGTGGAAAGCCTTTCCGCACGGGGCTGACGCTCCGCTACAACTTTTGACGGAGTGCGGAAAATGGCGTTCGGCGGTTTCTGAAAAATATAAATTGAAATATCAATAAGAAATTAAAATAACGATATGAATATGAAGAAAAATTATTTGTTGGCGGGCATGGCTGTAAGCGCTCTTATGCTCGCATCGTGTACAGGTGGTGATGACCCTGTCACCTCCTCCTACTCCTGCAACCTTGTGAACGTTGTGACCTCCAACACCGACGGCACCACCACGGCATCTGAGGGAAGCTATGATTTCAAGTATAATCTCACCGACGCCACTATGCAGATGGTCGCTTCGGATGTGAAGGTGGGGAGCAATTCCTACAATTTCAAGACCTCCGACCAGGTGCGTTTCTCCGAGGGTTCCTCCTCTCAGGGTGTCACCACCGCCTTCACGGCGAGTGAGATGACCGCCACCAACAGCTCCGTGAAGGCCTCCAACCTCAAAGCCACCATCTACACCGTCTACAACTACAACGCCTCCTTGGGCCTCTCCACAAGCGTATGGCGGCATTTTGATATCAATTACAGCGTGAACGATTACAATGTGAAGACTATGGAGTCGGATCAGTTCTTCGTGGGCGACACCTACAGCACATACGTTTACAATGAGCAGCATAAGGAGTACACCAACTCCGGCATCGTCTATGAGATACGCTTCAATGTGGCTAATAATTCCGCCGACCTCTATATCTACAACGCCAAGTTCGCTGAGGAGCAGCCCTCGATCACGTTGATGAAAGTCCCCGGTTTGAAATTGCAGTTCTCTTTCGGCAAATATCTGCTTGAGGGAGAGAATCTTATCCCGGAGGTTATGGAGAGCGGTTCCTACACCCCCAACCCGCGTTATGTGTTCAACACCATCCGTTTCGTGCCCTCCAACACCGATTTGACACAGGGTGCTCTTTCGTTCACCGTGGCTGGCATGTTCCAGGCGTCAGCGTCGCTCACATACAGCTTGTAGGATAGCGGTGATGCCCTATTTGGCAAAAGTAGGGGCGTAGAAGTCAAAGAAAAAAGAAAATTGTTAAATAAAAGCCTTGCGAAAGGTTAAAAGTTATAGGAATGGCACCTATGGGCGCAAGTAGTTAAGCTACACGGCACCATAGGTGTTATTTTGTTAATTGAGTAAACAGAAACCCTTGAAAAATAAGTAGTTTTTATGAGATTTTTATTTGCGTAATTATCTCTAAATTTTTATCTTTGCACTAATTTTAAATCGGTATGCCACCTTTCGGGGTGGTGTGCTTATTATAATTAACTATGGTATAGCTATTTATGGAATTGTTGTTAAGTATCAGCAACGGCACCTTGGCCATTACCGCAACGCTCACCGGTATTGCGCTGGTGTTTGCTGCGCTCTTAATTGCCAAGCTCATCTCTCCGCGTTCGTTTTCCTCAAAGAAGGCAGATCCATACGAGTGTGGTATCCCCACCCGTGGTGAATCTATGGTGCAATTCAAGGTGGGATATTACATCTTCGCCATTTTGTTCCTTATCTTCGACGTTGAAACAGTATTTCTTTATCCCTGGGCAGTGATCACGAGATCGTTGGGTCCGCAAGGACTACTCTGCATCGGGGTGTTTTTGTTTATATTGGTTTTGGGCCTTGCGTACGCATGGCGGAAAGGAGCGCTTAAATGGAGGTAAAAATTAAAAGCATGAAGCGTGAGGACTTCAAGAACAATGATTATATAGATAAACTTGTTGAAGAACTCAATGCTACCGGAGCCAACGTGGTGGTTGGAAAATTTGATGAACTTATCAACTGGGGTATCTCGAATTCATTATGGCCCTTGTGCTTCGGCACATCCTGCTGTGCCATAGAATTTATGTGCCTTGGTGCGGCGCGCTACGACATGGCGCGTTTTGGTTTTGAGGTGGCTCGCAACTCGCCGCGTCAAGCCGACTACATCATGGTGCAGGGCACCATCGTACACCGCATGGCCCCCGTGTTGCGCCGCCTCTACGAGCAGCTCGCCGAACCCCGCTACGTGATCGCCTGCGGCGGTTGCGCGGTCTCCGGCGGTCCTTTCAAAAATTCTTATTGCGTTGTGCCGGGTGTGGATAAAATCCTCCCCGTCGATGTATATGTCCCCGGTTGCCCCCCGCGTCCGGAGGCTATGTTCTACGGCTTGATGCAGCTCCAGCGCAAAATTAAAGTTCAGAAATTCTTTGGCGGCAAAAACCGTAAAGAGAAAGTCGAGGAGTTTTTCGCTAAACATCCTGAGGAGCGCGGCTCCCTCGACGTATAATGTCCTTATTAACGCAAATCACCAATAGAAAAGAATGAATTTTCAAGAAAAAATAAGCAAAATTTGTCCCTCCGCCACTTTTGAAGAGGGTGATTCTCTTTTAGTGAGAGTGCCCGATAAGGATTGGCATAATTTGGCGGTGGCCCTCCATTCGGATAAAGACTTGGCTTTCGATGTCCTTTCAGCCGTGGTCGGCATGGATTGGAAAGAGACTCTCGGATGTCTTTATTACCTCACTTCCACATCCCACGATTGGAAGATGATCTGCGTGAGAGTGGAGACCGACAACTTGGAGCAACCGCGCCTGCACTCGGTGAGCGATATCTGGCGCGTGGCTAACTTCCAAGAGCGCGAGGTCTACGACTTCTTCGGCATTGAGTTTATCGGACACCCCGATATGCGCCGTTTCTTCCTTCGCAATGATTGGGTGGGACACCCCTTGCGTAAAAACTATGATTCCAACCCCGAGTTGAACCCCATCCGCATGGAGGACGAGGTCAACGAGGATGACACTTATACCCTTGTAGAGGACGAGAACGGCAACGTGACCCGTCAAAACAAGAAGGTGTTCGCCGACAGCGACTATGTGGTAAACATCGGTCCGCAACACCCCTCCACCCACGGTGTGATGCGTTTCCGCGCCGCTGTGGATGGCGAGTATGTGAAGAAAGTGGATGTCGTGTCGGGATATATCCACCGCGGCATGGAGAAGCTTGCCGAGAGCATGACTTATCCCCAGATTCTCCACTTCACCGACCGTATGGACTATATGAGCGCCATGCAGAACCGCCACTGCCTGTGCATGTGCATCGAGAAAGCCCTCGGCATCGAGGTGCCCCGCCGCGCGCAGGTGATCCGCGTGATGATGGACGAGTTGATGCGTATCTCTTCCCACTTGTTGGCGTTCGGCTGTACAAGTATGGATATGGGTGCCACCACTTGCTTCTTCTACGGTTTCCGCGAGCGTGAGCGTGTGTTGGATATCTTCGAGAAAACTTGCGGCGCACGTATGTCGCTCAACTATAATGTAATCGGTGGTGTGATTGCTGATTTGCATCCCGACTTCCAGAAGGATGTCAAGGAACTTTGCGCTATAATGCCCAAAGCTCTCAAGGAGTACCACAAAGTGTTCTCCGGCAATGTTATCGCCCTCAACCGTATGAAGAAGGTGGGTGTGATGACCAAAGAGGAGGCTATCAACTACGCAATCACCGGTCCCTCCGGACGTGGTTCCAACTGGAGCTGCGACGCGCGCAAGAAACATCCTTACGCTGTTTACTCCGAACTCGACTTCAACGAGGTGCTTGAGGACGGATGCGACAGCTACGCGCGTTATATGGTGCGTATGCGCGAGATCGAGGAGTCTGTAAAGATTCTCGAACAGCTTGTCGACAATATCCCCGAAGGAGAAATCAGAGCGCAAGTGCCTAAGATTGTCAAACTTCCCCAAGGAAGATGGTACTCCCAGGTGGAGGCGTCGCGCGGCACATTCGGCGTGTTCATCGAATCCACCGGTGAGAAGACCCCGTGGCGTGTACACTTCCAGAGCCCTTGCTTCAACCTTGTGGGTGTCATGGACCTTTGCTGCGTGAACTATATGATCGCCGACTTGATCGTGATCGGCGCCGCGTTAGACTTCGTTATCCCCGATATCGACAGATAATAGTGAATTTAAAATCAACCAAATTATAAAAAATCAGAAATGTTTAATTTCGGTAATATAACAACATGGTTCAATGACCTATTATTGGGCACCGGCATGCCGGAGTGGCTTGTAGTTGTTATTGAGTGTGTGCTGATCGGTGTGTGCGTGCTTGGCATCTACACTGTTTTGGCTCTCTTCTATATTCTCTATGAGCGTAAGTTGTGTGCTTGGTTCCAATGTCGTTTGGGACCTATGCGTGTGGGTAAATGGGGATTGCTTCAAGTCTTCGCTGATATGTTTAAGATCCTTATCAAGGAGCTTATCTGTCTGCGCAACACCGACAAGTTTTTGTTTAAACTCGCACCTTATATAGTGATCACCTCTTCGGTGGTGATGTTGGCGTGCCTCCCCTGGGGCAACGGCCTTCAGATCATCGATTTCAACATAGGTATCTTCTTCGTCCTCGCCGTCTCCTCCGTGGGTGTCCTCGGTATTCTGTTGGCGGGATGGTCAAGTAATAATAAATACACACTTATCGGAGCCATGCGTTCAGGTGCGCAGATGGTGAGCTATGAGCTCTCATTGGGATTGGCGATGCTGACAATCGTAGTTTTCGCCGGCACCATGAACATCGGTGAGATAGTGGCGCTTCAGGATAAGACATGGTTCATTTTCCAAGGTCATATCCCCGCGATCATCGCATTTATAATATATGTGATCGCCGCCACCGCCGAGACCAACCGCGGACCTTTCGACCTTCCGGAGGCTGAGCATGAGCTGACCGCCGGTTATCATACGGAGTATTCAGGTATCCATTTCGGATTCTTCTATCTCGCTGAGTATCTGAACCTCTTTATTGTATCGGGCATCGCTTCGATGATGTTCCTTGGTGGATGGATGCCGCTCCACATCCCCGGATGGGAGGGCTTCAACGATGTGATGAACTATATTCCTTCGCCGGTATGGTTCTTGGGAAAAGCGTTCTTCGTGTCGTTCGTGATTATATGGTTTAAATGGACATTCCCGCGCGTTCGTATCGACCAATTGATGTCGTTTGAGTGGAAATATCTAATGCCTTTCTCTTTAGCAAACTTAGTGTTGATGGCTGTCCTCGTGGCATTCGGTTGGCACTTCTAAACAAATAAATTAACCAAAAAATAAGTAAGTTCAGCTTAACATATTAATCGACAAAACGTTATATGAGCACCAATTCAGGAATTGTGACTCAGGTGATTGGACCTGTTGTCGACGTAGTTTTTGAAGGAGGTAAGGACCAAATACCTCCCATCTACGCTGCGTTGAAAGTAGAGCGCGAGAATGGTGAGCCGTTGATTCTCGAGGTTGAGCAGCACATCGGTGAAGACACCGTGAGATGTGTGGCGATGGAGAGTACCGACGGACTACGCCGTGGCGTGAAGGTGGAAAACCTCGGACGCCCCATAGCGGTACCTACCGGCGATCAGGTCAAAGGTCGTTTGCTCAACGTGATAGGTGAGCCTATCGACCATTTGCCCGAGCTCCAAAAAACAGATCTTCGTCCTATCCATCAGCCGGCCCCCGCGTTCGACGAGCTGGCAATCTCCACTGAAATACTCTTCACCGGTATCAAAGTGATTGACCTTCTGGAACCTTATTCAAAGGGTGGTAAAATCGGTCTTTTCGGCGGTGCCGGTGTAGGAAAAACGGTGCTTATCATGGAGTTGATTAATAATATCGCCAAAGGTCACAATGGTTTCTCCGTATTCACCGGCGTGGGTGAGCGCACCCGTGAAGGCAACGACCTTCTCCGTGAGATGATCGAGAGCGGCGTCATCAAGTATGGCGAGAAATTCCGCGAAGGCATGGAGAAAGGGGAGTGGAACATCAAGGATGTTGACATGAATGAGATTGCCAACTCCCAGTCCACCCTCGTGTTCGGTCAGATGAACGAGCCGCCGGGCGCACGTCTGCGCGTGGCTCTTTCCGGACTTACCGTGGCTGAACAATTCCGCGACCAAAACGGCGGTGGTAAAGATATCCTCTTGTTTATCGACAACATCTTCCGTTTCACCCAGGCCGGATCCGAGGTGTCGGCGTTGTTGGGACGTATGCCTTCGGCGGTGGGTTACCAACCTACGTTGGCATCCGAGATGGGTACGTTGCAAGAGCGTATCACTTCCACTAAGAATGGTAGTATCACGTCAGTACAGGCGATTTACGTCCCTGCCGACGACTTGACGGACCACGCGCCCGCCACTACCTTCAGCTTCCTCGACGCCACCACAGTGTTGAGCCGTAAGATTTCGGAGCTTGGTATCTACCCGGCTGTGGACCCCTTGGACTCCACCTCACGTATCCTCGACCCCAACATCATCGGTGAGGAACACTACAATGTGGCGCAGCAAGTGAAGCAGCTCCTTCAGAAATACAACGAATTGCAAGATATCATCGCCATCCTCGGTGTGGATGAGTTGAGCGACGAGGATAAACTCGTGGTGGCACGCGCACGTCGCGCCCAACGCTACCTCTCTCAGCCTTTCCATGTTGCCGAGCAGTTCACCGGACTCCCGGGCGTGATGGTTCCGTTGGCTGAGACAATCCGCGGATTCAAGATGATCCTTGCCGGTGAAGTGGATGAATATCCCGAGCAGGCATTCCTTAACGTCGGCACTATCGACGAGGCTATCGCCAAAGGTAAGAAGATGCTCGCCGAAGTTGAGAATTAATAATAACAACACTCATAGTCATGACTCTAAAAATCATATCAGCGCAAGAGATCCTTTTCGAAGGAGAAGCGTCGGCGGTGACCCTCCCCGGCAAGATGGGAAAATTCACCGTGCTTAAAAACCACGCTCCGTTGATTTCGGTGCTTGTCGCCGGAGAGGTGAGGTATCTCGCCGACCAGGGTGGCGAACACAAGGTTGCGATAAAAGGGGGCTTGGCTGATGTTGACAACAATGTGGTATCGGTCTGCGTGTATTAAATTTGAAGAAATGGCAAAACGTATTATAACATCCATGCTCCTGATTCTCGCGCTCTTTGTGGCGGCGCCTATGAGCTACGCGCAAGAGGGGGAGAACAAAGCTACGGACAACACTCCTGAAGAGGAGTCGCTCGATGTCAAGGAGGTGATTTTCCATCACCTCGGCGACGGTTATGGTTGGGAAGTGCCTTTCTCTCACGTCAACCGCATTCCTTTGCCGGTGATTGTAAGAGCTCAAGACGGCACATGGCACTGCTTCTCCTCCGGTGATCTCACCAAGGTGGAGACGGTGGTAGGTGCCGATGGTAAAGAGAAACATGAAGCGGTGCCTGTGGTTCATCAAGTCACCGCCGATGGCAAAGTGTATCAATTCCTGTTGGCTCCCGAGGGGGCTTACGCCAACAAGGTGGTTCAGCTGACCCGTCTCGATGAGAAGGAACTCGACAGAATGAGCCACCAACTCGATGTGGACAGCATCGCCAAGGCGGAGGGCATTGATGCCGATAAAGTGGAGACCGACGACGTGATCGAGTTCGACGGAGTGGCTTATCAAGTCTACCGTCCGTTGGACCTCTCCATCACTAAAAACGTGTTGGCGTTGTTCATCGCCGTTATCCTTTTGATAATCGTGGTGATGACCTTGGTCCGCCACTATAAGAAGAAAGGAATGAAGGCCCCCCGCAAGGGAATGGGCTTCTTCGAGATGCTTGTGGCGTTCGTCTACGACGGTGTGATCAAAGACACCCTCAAAGATAAAGCCACCAAGTTCGGTCCCTATCTTCTGACGTGCTTCTTCTTTATCCTTTTCATGAACTTGCTTGGATTGATCGTCATCTTCCCCGGTGGCGCCAACCTTACCGGCAACATTGCAGTGACATTAGTGTTGGCATTGCTCACTTTCGTAGTCACCAATGTATGTGGAAATAAGCATTATTGGAAAGAAATCTTCTGGCCCGATGTTCCCATTTGGTTGAAATGTCCGCTCCCGATTATGCAGATAATCGAGGTGTTCGGTATCTTCACCAAGCCCGCGGCGTTGTGCGTTCGTTTGTTCGCCAACATGATGGGAGGCCACATGATCGTGATCACCCTCACGGTGCTCATCTTCATCTTCGGCGCTTTCGGCGTGGCGGCGGCATCCGGCTCGGTTGTAATCTCGGTGTTGTTCAGCATCTTCATGCTCGCCCTTGATGTTCTTGTGAGCTTCATCCAGGCGTATGTGTTCACTATGCTGTCGACAATCTTCATCTCCTTGGCGCAACCCCACCATGAGGAACACCCCCATGCTGAGAAAAACTAATGGAGAAAAACTAAAGGAGGAAAGTATGAAACAATACCCCTCGCAAAACATAAAAGAGAAATAAGTAAAAACAAAATAAAAACCTATAAAAGAATAAATCTATGTTATCAATGATCTTAGCAGAAGCAGCAGCTCAATTGCCATTAGGCGCACTCGGTGCGGCACTTGGCGCAGGTATCGCAGCATTAGCAGCCGGTATCGGTATCGGTAAAATCGGTTCTTCCGCCATGGAGGCCATCGCCCGTCAACCGGAGGCAGCAAGTGATATCCGAAGCAACATGATTGTGATCGCGGCTCTTATCGAGGGTGTTGCCCTCTTCGCTGTGATTGTGTCCGCTCTCGCACTCTTTATCAAGTAAATCATCAACCGATTAACGTAAGAAAATTTTATCATGGAACTATTCACGCCCGATTTTGGCTTGGTGTTTTGGATGTTCATCTCATTCCTGGTGCTCTTTTTGATATTGGGCAAATGGGGATGGCCGGTGATAATCAAAAGCATGAATTCCCGTGCCGAGACTATCGACAAGGGGGTTGAATATGCCCGCGAAGCTAAAGACCAGCTTGACAATGCCCGTGCAGAATCGCAAAAGTATGTTGAAGAGGCTCAAAAGCAACAGGCCGAGATTTTGCGTGAGGCTGCCAAGATGAAGACTCAAATCATTGAGGAGGCACGTCAGGAAGCTTCCGCGGAAGCGAAGAAGGTGATGGATGCCGCCAAGCTCTCTATCGACCAATCACGCAAAGAGGCAGAATTGCAATTGCGTCAGGAGGTCAGCAAATTCTCCATAGACATCGCCGAGAAGATGCTGCGCCGTCAGATGGACAGCAAAGCGCAGACAGAGCTTGCCAATCAATTGATGGATGAAATAGAAAAGAACCGTAATTAAGCAGTATGAACGACGGTCTTATACCCAATCGCTATGCCAAAGCCCTCTTCAAGACGGCTGAAGGCAAAGGTAATGCTACCACGGTTTACAACGAAATGAAGGTGGTGTTGGCTTCTTTTGAAGCCAACCCATCACTTCAGAAAACGTTGTCGAACCCGTTTGTGAGCCGCGCCGATAAGGAGAACCTCCTCGTTGCCGCCGCCGCCGACACCGTGGAAGAGGATTACCGCGCTTTTGTGAAGCTCCTTCTCGACAACAACCGCGAAGCTTTCGCCCACCATGCGGCGTTGGCGTTCGCGCGTATCTACAGAGAGAAGAATTCTATTTCACAAGTGAAAATCACCACTGCTGCCCCTTTAGGCAAAACTGAGATGGATCGTCTGCGTGGTTTGGTGCAGAAAGCATTCCCGAACCGCACTTTGGAGTTCTCCGAACAGACCAATCCTGACCTTATAGGAGGTTTTGTGCTCGATGTGGATTCTGTGCGCATGGATGCCTCCCTTAGCAATGAAATTGAACAATTACGTCAAAACCTATTAAGTAGCAAGTAAAGATGCTTAACCCAAGCGAAATTTCCGATATTCTAAAACAACAACTTGAAAACGTCAACTCCCAAGTAAAATTCGAGGAGGTGGGCACCGTGCTCGAAGTCGGCGACGGTGTGGCCCATGTGTATGGTCTTGAAAACGTACGTGCCAATGAATTGGTGGAGTTCGAAAACGGCGTAAAGGGTGTGGCCCTGAATCTTGAAGAGAGTAATGTGGGAGTGGTGTTGCTCAACAATGTGAACAAGGTGACCGAAAACATGTCGGTACGTCGCACGGGTGAGATTGCTTCCATCCCCGTAGGGGAGGGCTTGCTCGGTCGCGTAATCAACATCTTAGGTGAACCTATCGATGGCAGAGGTCCTATCGAGGGTGACCGCCTCCGCATGCCTTTGGAGCGCAAAGCTCCCGGAGTAATTTTCCGTCAGCCGGTGAACCAACCCCTTCAGACCGGTATCAAAGCTATCGACTCTATGATTCCTATCGGACGCGGTCAGCGCGAGCTTATCATCGGCGACCGTCAGATAGGTAAGACAGCTATCGCTATCGACACCATCATCAACCAACGCCAGAACTATCTCGACGGAAAGCCCGTCTATTGCATCTATGTCGCAATCGGACAGAAGGCCTCCTCCATCGCTTCCATAGTCCACACGTTGGAGAAATATGGTGCAATGCCTTATACTGTGGTGGTTGCTGCCACAGCTTCAGATTCAGCTTCAATGCGCTACTACGCGCCGTTCGCCGGTGTCGCCATCGGTGAATACTTCCGCGATTCGGGCCGCGACGCTTTGATTGTCTACGACGACCTTTCCAAGCAAGCCGTGGCTTACCGCGAAATCTCCCTCGTGCTTAAACGTCCTTCCGGACGTGAGGCTTACCC
>CAYQMV010000058.1:0-13418 GCA_964418705.1 uncultured Sangeribacter sp. | reverse complement strand
ACATTTATACACTTGTAGCTGACGGTGTGGAAGTTGGCAGTAAACGTATGATTCTTACGGACTAAAATGCTTTATTATTATGGGAAGAGAAAGTAATAAAGGTTTTTTATTGTTAATGTTATTGATGCTGCAATTCACGGTGTATGCTGAATCAATATCGTATGTTGAGGAATTTGATATTAGTCAGTTTTATACTAATAATATAGTAGTTGGATCGGAGAATTACACAGATGTATTGTGGAATGGCATGGACAACACGGATGTTATTGGCGAATATAAAATGCCTGTAATGTATCTTAGATTTGCGGTGCCAACGTACAGCAAAAATTATAATGTTAAAATTACGGATAAAACTCTTGCTAAGTGCGTTGTTTTGCCGTATGATTTAAGTGTAGTGCGTGAGCCGCAAATTTGTGGACATCAAGATATTGAATCTGGTATCTCCTCTTTGCAGCAGACTGTTGATGATATATATTTGCCAGTGTATGCACATGTTGTGTCTGATGGCTTTGTTTCTGGTTCAATACATATTGTAACGGTTGAGGTATGCCCAGTGACATATTCTCCATCGTTAAGGGAGATGTGCTTGTACGAAAGGATGTCTTTAGAATTGACATACGATTCTTGTGATTTGTCTGAGATGCGAATCCAACCACTAATAGCTAAGAAGAAGAATTTATTGACTTCTATGATGGATGACATTGAGGTGTGTAACGTTTCTGATTTTAGACGATACTCTAGCAATGTGGGAGAGGTGGCAGATAGTGTAAATACACTGTATCTCATCATAACGTCAGAAGATATGAAAGATGCTTTTGCTGACTTGGAAATATGGAAAAGACAGAAAGGATATGATGTTATGTTAAAAACAGTTGAGGAAATACGCATGTTGTACCCACATGGCGAAAACCTTGATTCAAACGGAGAAATAGAAACTGAATATCCTAGCGCCACTGGTGTTAATTCAGTAGAAGATGCTGCTGGTAGCATACGGCAGTATCTAAAATACATATATACGGAATATGGTTCATCGTATGTGCTTCTGGGCGGTTACTCCGACAAAGTACCAACGAGATACGCATATTATAACTTTGTTGGACGGTTCCCTTGTGATTGGTATTATTCTGAGCTTAATTCTGATTGGAGCTGTGGAGTAGATGACATTGTGGGAAACTTCTTCAGAGGTTCTTCAAAAGCTCAAAACCTTAGCATGGAGGCTGAACATATTGTATCACGTCTGTTGTGTAATAATAAAGCAGATGTTGATAATTACACCGAAAAGCTAATGCTTTACGAAGGAAATCCAGGATTAGGAGATAATTCATATTTGTCAAAAGGTCTATATTTAATTGAAGAGGGTATTGGTGATACATCTACATCTATGCGATATGATTTAAATCATAATCCTACAGTTGTGAGAGAGGATATTTCAGGTAGACCATATTCCCCATATCCAACGGGAACGGATGCAGTTGAATTTATGAATGAGCGATACGGATTTGTATCTCTTGCTGGTCATGGATATCCGACATCCATAACTATGTCTTCTACTAAAAAAATTCCGTCTGACGGCGCACTGCCTTTGGGCATCAAAATATTTAACGACAAGGATTTGGGATTTATGCATGATAGCGACTTTAATTCATTTAATAATGGATTGGATTTGTTGACGAATACCAAATATCCAATGATAGCTTATGCAATGTCTTGTACTGTTGCTCCTTTTGATAGATTCCTTAATGATGGAAGCAGTTATAATTGCGACTATAATATGGCATCGTGTTTCACATGTGCGGGATTGTACGGCGGACCGGCTTTTATAGGATGTTCTAGAGAAACGTTTATGGGAAATTGCTGTGAAATTGAAAAAAAATTTGGATATTGCATATCAAAGAACTCCATAATAGGTCATGCGATGTGTAGTATGAAGCAAATGATAGGAACATATGACTCTCTTGTTTGTCACTTGATTGGTGAACCAGAGTTTAGAATGTGGACTGATGTCCCACATGAACATAATTTATCATTGTCGAGTGATAGTTCTGGACTCTCTATAGAGAAATCTTCAGTGACTGATTTGAAAATTTCAGTATACGATGGAGTTGATTCTGTTGGAAATTATTCTATAGAATCCAACACCTTTACACTTAGGGATTATTTAAATCATTCGGTATCGGTATGGTCTGTTAATTACTTGCCACAAATATTTTTTTATGGTGGTGGTGATTTAAAATCAGAAAAACAATTACGTTTTATTCTTAAAAAGGCATTTTTAGGCTATGATGCAAATTTAGGCACAATACCATTCAATGTTTGTTCTGGCACGACACTGTCTATGAGAATATTCGATGCTGTAGCAATGTCTTCAGGCATGGTTATAAGTGATGGAGGCGTAGTTGAAATTACCTGCGATGGTAAAATTGAAATCAATGGTGGTACAATAAAAAAAGGAGGTACTCTGATTATTAAGTGTTCCGATGTCGCGATTAATAAAGATTTCAATGTGGAAAAAGGAGCCACGTTAAATATTTTGAAGTTATGAAGAAATTAAGTGTTAATATAGCTGCCATACTTATAGTGATGATGTTTCATGTTAATGCAGATGCAAGGGAATATGCCTCTCTCATAAATGAAGACTATATATGGCAATACGATGGACAGTCTGTGTATGGTGTTGATTATTCTCCGGCTAACATCAAATTTAGCGGTATTAGTGTAAAAGGGGATGTCACGTATCATAATTGCTATGCCTATCTTCCTGACGAGCCGTTCAATGTGGAATCAGCTACGTTAATCGCTTACGTGAGAGAGGATTCAGGAAAGGTTTATATGCTGTTTAATGGCGTTGATGGCTCTCCCGTTGATAGATGGCATAATACCTACAAATATATGTCTGACCCTCGTGAGATTATGATATATGATTTTAATTTAAATGAGGGGGAGCGTCTGTTGGGAGATGTTAATAATTTTATTAGTGAAGAGACGTTGGCTGACGGTGACAGTGTCTCCAGTGAAATCTTAGTCACAGGTGTTTTGGATGTTGAATTAGCAGGTATGGAACGTAAGATGCAGCAGGTAAAACTTACATTATCATACGAAGATCTTTACACTAACACTTTGGACTTACATGTTTTGGAGGGAATAGGGTGTTTGGAGTATGGATTTATGCCTTTCCCTTACCAATATTGTAGTGCATTGGGCTATAATCCTGTTGCTACGCTTTCAAGGGTTGTGGATTTGGATGGCAACGAGATTTATTCCAAAAATATGACAAGTGTTGAATCCGTGTCCGCCAACGCATTATGCGTCAGCGGTGGGAATGGAGAAATCCTTGTCGGCGGAGATTATCCCGATTTGGCTGTCTACGACACCACCGGACGCAGATATGCCGGCACACGAGTGCCGGCCGGACTTTACATGGTTACCGCCGGCGGCAGAACCGTCAAAGTGTTGGTGAAATAAACGTAAAAGAATCCCGGGCAGTGTGTGAAGCACTGCTCGGGATTTGTATTTCTGATTCTGTTTTTAGGGAAGATACAATAGGTTAGTCTTCATTGGTAGCCGAAGGAACCTCGGCGCGGTATTTGGCTTCCCAGCCGAGTGCGGAAGCTCCCAGTACTGCGGCGTCGCTCTCTTTCAGTTCGGAAAGTATCACGCGTGTTTTGCCTCTGAAGATAGGGAACACGGTTTTGTCTAACGCTTCACGCAAAGGTTTGAGCAGAAGCTCGCCGCTGCGCGCCAATCCACCGAACAACACGATGGCTTGCGGACTGGAGAATGCGACAAAGTCGGCGAAGGCTTCACCGAGCATGGTGCCGGTGTACGTGAAAATCTCTTTTGCGATTTTGTCGCCGGCGATAGCCGCGTCATACACATCTTTGGATGTGATATCTTCGATTTCCAAATTGCGTAGAGTGGAGGGTTCGCTGCGTAGTTCGAGGAACTCACGCGCGGTGCGTGCCACACCTGTGGCGGAGCAATACGCTTCAAGACAGCCGGTTCGTCCGCATCCGCATATACGCCCGTTGTTGGGCTTGCGGATCACGTGTCCCAACTCTCCGGCGAAACCATCGTGTCCATACACCAATTGGCCGTTGATAACAATACCTGAACCTACACCGGTGCCAAGTGTGATCATGATGAAATCTTTCATACCACGTGCCGCACCATAGGTCATCTCACCTAAAGCCGCCGCATTGGCATCGTTGGTCACTGCCACCGGAGTGCCTTTGAATGCGGTGCTGATCTTACGTGCCAAAGGTATTTGGTCGCCCCATGGAAGATTGGGGGCGTTGATAATCTCTCCGGTATAGTAGTTGGCGTTGGGCGCGCCGATACCTATACCTTGAATCTTGTCTGTCGCGTCGTTGGCTTCCAACAGACGATATACCTCTGTCTGAAGATCATTTACATAATCATCAAAATCTGTGTGCTTTTTGGTCTTTATAGAACCACTGGCCAACACAATACCACGGGCATCAACAATTCCAAACACCGTATTGGTGCCACCTATGTCTATGCCTAATACATAAGGTTTACTCATGACTCTCCTCTAAGATTAATAATTTTAGCAAAGTTACAAATTTTTTTCAGAATTCGAAGCTTAATCTCACATTGATTTGTCGCCGCGTCAAATAATTGGGCACCGCATATTGAATATTGTTCACATCGGTGATCCAATAGTAGCTGCTGACGTTGGAAATGTCGAATAAGTTGAACACGTCCAAGCCGATGCTCACTCTTTTGAAGTGGCGCAGGAAGCTGTCGCCGCTGCGGTTGGTGTCGGTGGGATCCCCCACGAGAAGGTAGCTTAATCCCATATCGATACGTTTGTATGCCGGGGCGCGGAACCAATTCACATCGCGTCCGACACGCGGTGGTGTCATCGTTAAGCCGTCGGAGAAGATGCCGCGCAGCGAGAATTTTAATTTTGGAAATTTCGGGAAGTAGTCGGTGAAGTATAATGCCACGCTATAGCGCTGGTCGCTCGGCATCGGCACTTTCACTCCGTTGATTTCCTGCTCTGTTTTCATCAGCGAGAAGCTCACCCATGAGTCCGTTCCCTCCACAAACTGCCCGAAAAGACGGAAATCCAACCCCATGACATATCCTTTGGAGTCGTTGGCTCCGGAATATGACACCTTTAGATTGTCGTATTCATACGATATCAGACGGCTGAGGTTCTTATAGTAGACCTCCGATGTGATTTTAAACGGACGATCCATGGCGCGGAACGTGTAGTCGGCACCGAGTATCGCCTGTATGCTCAGTGGTGATTTTATATCGCGGTTGAGGTTGATGATACTGTTTCCAGAGGCATCCTCTACCGCCTGTCGGTATTCCTTGAAGAATGGTGATTGGTAATACATACCGAGGGCGAAGCGATAGAGCCATCTGTTGTGTTCCACCGGAGTCATGCTCATGTTGAATCGCGGAGAAGCGAGAAATTCTTTGTTGAAGTCCCAATAGGAGAGACGCACGCCTCCATTGAGGGTGATAGCCATTTTCTCAGAGTTGAGATAATAGCTGTCTTCCGCGAAAAAGGCTATTCTATTGTTGGATATGTCTTGTTTGGAACTTTGGTTGTAGATGAGATGTACACCGGGGAGGTCTGTGGGGAGGGAATATCCCGCGGAGTCGCGCCATTCCCATTCACGTGTGCGGTCGCGGAATGTCTCATGCTGGTATTGCAAACCATAGCTGAGGTGGTTCTTGTTTATGGCGGTGAATCCCTTGATGTATGCCTGCACCACTGAGGCTTTGAGCCTGTTGCGTGAGTGTTCCATATATTTGCCCACGCCTGTTTCGCCTCCCACGCCCTCGCTGCCGCCGGTGCCGGCTTGGTCGAGCCAGTACTCTCCGGAGATGTCGTAGCTCACCAACTCGTCGGTGAGAAACGCCGACACTCCACCTTGAAGGGAGAACTCGGAACTTGGACGATAGGTGGTGGAGAAGGATCCCAAATAGGTCTGGAACTTATCCTTCTCTTCTCCATCGAAATAGACGGTGAATTTCTTAACGTCGGAGGATGTGCCGAATGAGGTCTCACGGTTCTCCGGCTTGAAGTTATATTGATTCATCGTGATGTTGCCCAACACGTTGAATGTCAACTTGTCGTTGGGTTTCCATCCAATGTTCGCTTGGTAGTCGAAGTAGACAGGGTCGTATTCGCCTCGCGATTCAAGGCTGCTTAACAAAGAATTGTTTTTCTTGAGGCGCGCTCCGTGGAGTATTGAGAATTTGCCGGTGTTGTGCCCCAACGTGAGTGATCCACCCATCAGCGATGCCGACACAGCCCCCTCGAAGCTCTCCGGTTCCCTATACGTGATATCCAGCACGCTCGACATCTTATCGGAGTAGCGCGCAGGGAAACCGCCGGTAGAGAAGCGGATGTTGCCTACCATGTCGGGGTTGATGATGCTCAATCCCTCCTGTTGACCATTGCTGATGAGTTGGGGACGGTATATCTCCACTCCATTGATGTATACGGAGTTCTCATCGAATGTGCCGCCGCGCACGGAGTATTGCGAACTCATCTCATTGCTTGAGTTTACTCCGGCGAGAGTGCTTATCATCGACTCCACGCTGCCGCCGCTGACATCGGGCGACAATTTCAGAGACCCCGTGTCGATATTCTGCATTCCTTGTGAATTGGGGCGGTAGGCGGTCACCTCCACTTCGTCGAGCATATAATCTTCGGGATAAAGCTTCACATTGAGAGTGACGGATCCTTTGGCATCGATTAGTTTATGCTTCGATTGGCGGTAACCTATGGCACTGAATATCAATTCTATGGTGTCTTTGGGGGCGATGGATAGAGTGTATCCCCCCTCCAAGTTGGTGTTTGTCCCTATTGCGGTGCCGGCGACCCTGACGGTGGCGAATTCCACCGCCTTGTCTTCGGAATCTGTAATCTTTCCGGAGACTTTCACGTTGTCGGCTCCATGTGCGGTGATTATGCCGAGTAGGAATATAAGTGTGGTTACTATTCTTGTCATTACTGATAATAAACGATTCGCCGAGGGAATTTAGTATGAATTAAGAATGATGAATTAAGAATGATGAATTAAGAATTAGTAATGATGAGTTGGGAGAGATGTGTCGGATGAAAAAAAAAGTTGGAGATGCCGTGGTGGTATCTCCAACTCAATTTACGTATTTCAATTATAGCTATTGCTATCAAGATTTATTCAAGGTCCTCTTTTGTGATGTCGAAATCCAATGTGTCTCCGGTGGCGGAGGTCAATCTGATTACGAATCTCACACCCATTTCACTGAATAGGTCGATGAGTTGCGTCACAGACTCTTTGTCGCCAGCCACCACTTGAGGCACGACGAGGGCTTTGAAAACATCGGCGTCAACGACATTGAGGTCTAATCCCTCAGTGACGGATTGCGCCATAATGACCACAAATGCTGAGTTCTCAGCGTCCCACACAGCCCCGTCAATATCCGGCTCGTCGACTACGGATTTGTTGAGTTCCTGTGTGATCATTTCCATCACGGTGTTGATATCCTGGGCATGTGCCGCCGCGGGCATGAACGCCGCGAATGCCACCACCATGGCGGATAGGATGAATTTCAGTTTCTTCATATTTAGTCCGAGGGTTAAATTATTCTTCAAGTTTGTCACGTCCCTTGGCGGGGTTTGAGAAATAGAGTTTATGCTCTATATACTCTTGAGTGGCGATAAGCACCGGCTTCGGAAGTTTCTCATAGAATTTTGAAATCTCTATCTGCTCCCTGTTTTCTGTCACCTCCTCCATATTGTCGTTGGCGGCAAACTCTTGGAGTTTCTTTTCCAGGTCTTTTTTCATCTCCACGGCTATTTGGTTGGCGCGGCGTGCGATCACACATACCGTTTCATAGACGTTGCCCGTTTGTTCTGCCAATTGGTTCATGTCGCGGGTAACGGTGTTGAGCGGAGCGTTAGTTTTCTTATAATCCATGAAAGTCGTATTTAATTTTTTACGTGATTCTTTGATATCTTATAAATGTTTTCTGCCTCTTTACGGTTCGACGTATCGGGGTAGTTGTTGATAAACGAATAATATTCGTCTATCACGTCGCGGTAGCGGTCCTCTTGTTTCTCCGCCACGCTGTTTTTAGCCATCTGATATTTCGCTTTCAATATCAGCATTTCAAAATCCTCCTTGTATTTGCTGAAAGGGTAGGATTTGAGTGCGTTTTGCGACACTATGATTGCACTCTCGTAGTTGTTGCCGAGATACATCCCCATATTATAATATAGGAGAGCGCTCTGCAATTCTTTGAGGGTGAGTTTGTCTTGCAGCTTGAACATCGCCTGTTGCGCCGCCTCCACGCGGTCTCCCTTGGGGAAATAGTCGATGTATGCTTGGTATTCTTCAATCGCTTTAAGAGTGACTGATTGATCCAATTGAGGCTCCGGCGACTCCAGGTCATAGCCCTGGGCGCAATAGTAACGCGCGTCCTCGATGTATTTCCCTCGGGGATAGCGGGTGTAGTAGGTGCGGAAGTAGACTCCGGAGTTCATATAGTCTTTATTCTTAAAGTAACTCATAGCAAGGAGATAGAGAGCCTCTTCTCCTTTCGGTCCTCCACGTAGGGGTGTGATGATATCTGTGAGAACAGTGGACGCTTGGACATAGCGTTGCGACTCGTATGCGCGTTGGGCATACTCGAACTTATAGTCCACATCCTTGCTCTTCAGTACCTTGTTATATTCGCTACAGCCGGACAACAGAAGCCCCGCCATAGCCACTAATAGTGCTTTGCGCATTTGGATTTTCATAATTCGTCTGCAAAGGTAATAAATTTATTTATAAGGTAATGCCTATTTAATGAAATTTATGTAACTTTACCGATTGAAAAATCATCGTTCTACTTTCCGGTGATGAAATTTGTTTGATTAATGATGTAAATAACTATAGATTAATGAAAAAACACCCTATATTGCTGAATGTGCTCCTGATCATTCTCGTTGCCACCCTTGGCATGTTTATCTTTTACGTGTCGTTGGCGTTGTTTACCAACCATGGCAGTTCAAATGTGGTGCCGGGAGTGGAGAATATGAGTTATTCCAAGGCTGTGGAGATTCTCCACGACAAAGGTTTCCGCGTGGAGATACGTGATTCTCTCTATCTCGACGATGTGAAGCCGGGCTACGTGGTGGAGCAGTTCCCCAAACGCGACGCGGTGGTGAAGCCGGGGCGTAAGGTGTTCTTGTATATCAATTCCGTGCATCCGAAGCAGGTGGTCATTGATGAGGATAACCGCCCGATGGAATTCGCCCTCAAGGGAGTGGCGTATCGCCATGCGATAGCGCATCTTGAGGAGTTGGGATTTAAGAATATCCGCACTGTGTATGTGGTCGGTATCAATAAGGACAATGTGGTGAAAATCATCGCCAACGGAGTGCCGGTGCGCAAACGCCAGTCAGTTCCTGTCAACGCGCGTATCTCCGTGGAGGTGAACGACGGCAGATTGAACCTCCTCTACGACTCCTTAATTAATATGGAGATGGGTGGCATGCGTTCCTACGATCCCTATCCCTCGTATGAACCCTCCTACGAGGAACCCTCCTCGTCGTCCAGTGAGTATGAGACCCCCGAGTCCGCCGCTGAAGAGGAGGAAACGGAGATAGAGACTATTGGCTTGTAGGATAAGGGTTCTTTGAAATTTATGTCTGAAGATTTGATGATGGAGGATGATCCGCTGTTGAATGTGGATTCCGACCTTGAAGATAATGATGATGTCGCCGCGCCCACTTACGTGACCGACGACGGGAGAGAGCTTTACGAACATTTCCGTTTTGTCGCGGATAAAGGACAGAAACCGCTGCGTGTGGATAAGTTTCTGGTGGCGCGCATGGAGAAGACTTCGCGCAACAGAATACAGCAGGCGGCGGATGCCGGGTGCATTATTGTCAATGGGAAGGCGGTGAAGTCGAGCTATTCGGTGAAGCCTGATGATGTGGTGAGCATCGTGATGGACCGTCCGCGCTATGAGTTTGAAATCATAGCCGAGGATATCCCTCTTGATATCGTGTATGAGGATGACGCTCTCCTCGTTGTCAACAAACCCGCGGGGCTTGTGGTGCATCCGGGACACGGCAACTACCACGGTACTCTCGTGAATGCGCTGGCATGGCACTTCCGCAACGATTCCAACTACGATGTCAATGACCCCCGTTTGGGATTGGTGCACCGTATAGACAAGGATACTTCCGGACTCCTTGTGGTAGCCAAAACTCCGGAGGCAAAGACCCATTTGGGATTGCAGTTCTTCAATAAAACCACCAGCCGTCAATATGTGGCGATGGTGTGGGGCGATTTTGATGACGACAAAGGAACGATAGTGGGCAATATAGCCCGCAATCCGAAGAATAAATTGCAGATGGCGGTGTTTGACGATCCCAATATCGGGAAGCATGCCGTCACGCATTATGATGTTTTGGAGCGGTTCGGATATGTGAGCGTGGTGAAGTGCGTTTTGGAAACAGGACGTACGCATCAAATACGCGTGCATATGCGCCACATAGGGCATCCGCTCTTCAACGATGCCCGCTATGGCGGCGACCAAATCCTCAAGGGTCTCTCCACGGCGAAGTACCGCCAGTTCATTGATAACTGTTTCGAGGTGTGTCCGCGTCAGGTGTTGCACGCCAAAACATTGGGATTTGAGCATCCCGTGACCGGCGAAATGATGAGCTTTAATTCGGATCTCCCCTCCGACATAGTGGCGCTTTTTGAGAAGTGGCGCGCCTACAAGGGTGAGAAAAAATAATCACTTGCGACTTTTAGAAAATAATTTGAAAATATAAATACAAAAAGAGTTTTCACTATAACTTTTTTTGTTAACTTTGCAGAAAACTATCCAAGCCATGTCGCCTACCGACGTGGTGATTTATACTTTAAGATCTCATGATTCAAGAGGAGAAGATAAGAGAATTAGGCCCGTACGATGATTCGGTGTTCAAGGAGAAGATGGCGGCTTTGGTGAAAGAGCCCGGATTTTTGCATGCCATCGGCTATACGATGCCTAAGGAGGAGATACCTACTCTAATTGAGGAACTCCTGAAAATCGACAACAAATATGATTTTCAACATCAGATAATGTTTCCATTCATGGAGATGCTTGCGAAAGCTACAACTTCCGGCATCTCATTGGGTGGCGCTAAATATTTCAGTCCTTCGATGAACTACACGTTTATCACTAATCACCGTGACATAGTGCTCGACGCGTCGTTCTTGAACTTGGCATTGCTGCGTAGGTCGTGGCCTACGTGTGAAATAGCCATAGGCAACAACCTGCTGATTTTCGATTGGATCACCGATTTGGTGAAACTCAACAAGTGCTTTATCGTCAAACGCGACGGCGGCTTGCGCGAGGGATTGGAAAACGCTAAAAATCTATCGGCGTATATTCATCACACCATCCTCGACAACAAGGAGAGCGTATGGATCGCACAGCGTGAGGGTAGGGCTAAAGACAGTAGCGACCACACCCAGGAATCACTGGTGAAGATGCTCGCGCTCGCCGGCGGAGACTCTTTTATAGAGAACCTCAAGCAGATAAATCTTATGCCGGTGGCTATCTCCTACGAGTATGACCCCAATGACTATTTGAAGGTCAGGGAGTTCCTTCTCAAACGCCGCGACCCCAATTTCAAAAAGAGCCAGCGCGACGACCTCTTCTCCATGGAGACGGGTTTGCTCCAGTTTAAGGGTAAACTTCACTTCCAAATGACACCGCGTATCAACACCAAGTTGGATCAGATCGGTGATTTCAAGGATAAGAACGAGGCGGCGAAATGGGTATGCCGTATCATCGACCAATCCATCCACCGCAGCTATGAGATATTCGAGGTGAACTATGTCGCCTACGATATGCTTTATGCCACCGACAGGTTTGAACGCAAGTACACTCCCGAGCAGAAAAAAGCTTTCATTGATTATCTCAACGCTCAAATCGCCAAGATTGACGTGGAGAACATCACGGATGAGGAGCATAAATTCATGGAGGAGATGATGCTGGTGATGTATTCCAACCCGTTGAAGAACAAGCTACGCACCATTTTGGGCGAATAGCTTCGATTTAAATATTCAATCCATATATATATGAGAACACCATTGATGATGATTATATTCTATTTGGTGGTATGTCTGATGTTAGACAGCTATCTTTATGTTCAAATGCGACGCGTGGTGCGTGCCAGACCCGGCATGAAATGGCTGAAGAAAGGTTGGCTATATTCCACCCTTTTCTCCGCGTTGCTTCTTATTGTTGCTTTGGTGTATCCGGCGAGGAATGAGGCGGTGAATCTTTTACCGAAGATGTGGCTCCTTTTCTCGTGGCTCTCTATATGTACGGTGAAGATATTATATTCTCTTTTTTCGCTGATAGGGAAGATACCGTTGCTATGGCGCGGAAGACGTTGGAATCTCGGTATGTGGATAGGACTCCCGTTGGGCGTGATAGCTTTCTGTGTGATGTGGAAGGGTGCGTTGGTGAACCGCTTCGTGGCTGACGTGGAGCGTGTGGAGATTCCTTATGCCTCGTTGCCCGATTCTTTCGATGGTTTCACTATAGCGCAAATCAGCGATTTGCACCTCGGCACTTATGGCAACGACACTACTTTTGTCTCCACCGTGGTGGATTCCATCAACGCTTTGAATCCCGATGTAGTTTTCTTTACCGGAGATTTGGTCAACAGATACACCGATGAGGCGCTTCCGTTTGCAAAAACATTGTCGCGTCTGAGAGCGAAACATGGCGTGATTTCAATCCTTGGAAACCATGATTATGGCGTTTATATGACGTGGAAAACGCCACAAGATAGCTTGGAAGACCATCGCCGTCTCCTTGATTTGGAGAAATCCATGGGGTGGGATGTTCTATTGAATGAACACTGCTACATACACCGAGGTACAGATTCCATCGCTATTGTAGGCGTGGAGAATTGGGGTGAGAAGCCCTTTGTCGCCCCCGGTGATTTGATGAAAGCTTTGGCGAATGGTAGGAACGGTGTCGATTCGCTTCCCCCTTACGGTCCTCAGTTTAAAATCCTGCTCACTCACAACCCCGTGCATTGGAAGCAGAAGGCTAAAATCTCCTCCAATGTGGCTTTAACGTTGTCGGGACATACCCATGCTATGCAATGTATGTGGAAGATAGGTGATAAGAAAATATCGCCATGCGTCATGAGGTATGAGAATTGGGGTGGACTTTACTCTTTCACCCGTGATGATGTCGGTCCTTTGAATCTATATGTGAATATAGGTGTCGGGACCGTGGGTTTGCCTTTCAGAATAGGCGACGCATATCCGGAGATAACCTTGATTACGCTTAAAAAGAGATAATGGTAGAGACTAAAGAGGTTGATGTGGTGATATGTCTTGGTAGCAACACCACAGACAGACATTCACGTTTGCGCC
>CAYQMV010000057.1:8902-13491 GCA_964418705.1 uncultured Sangeribacter sp. | reverse complement strand
CCATAATGAATCATGACACAGTCTCTCAATATTTTCCCATGCAGTGGGACGGAATGGCTGTTAGAAGTGCGTTTTAGTGCAGTTCTCCACGGTCACGCCCTCCACCTCATCGAAAGAACCCTCGGGAGAACCATCGTTGCAATACACATACGCCAACGCATTATAGTACGTGCCCTTGCCATATAGATTCACATTCTTCACAAGGCAGTTCTCAAACGTCACCTTCTCGCCATCAGCCTCATAAACGAACGCGATCATTCCGGCGCACATGAAATCATATCTTGATGTAATCACTTCGCAGTTCTCCACGGAGCAGTTCTTCACCGTAAGCACTTTCGTGGAGTTAGCATTCTCATCATACATTGTCCCGAGGAGCGGAGCCACCTTGTAAGCCCCGGAGAAAGTAGAGTTCTTCACATGGACATCCTCCAAAGAGACATCCACATAACTCTGGACGCACAAAAGAGATGTGTTCAGCGCAGTGCTTGTCACATTGGCGTTTTCGAAAGATATATTCTTGATAGTCTTCGGTTTGCCGACAAAGTTCGAGAACATGGCTTGGTCGTTGAGCGTCAGATTGGAGATGGTGTGTCCGTTGCCGTTGAACTCGGTGAAATCACAAGCGTTCCATCCGATTTTGTTCCAGCTCCTACCCTCGAAATCAATATCCTCGGTGATATTGATCACTGTGCCGTTTTTATATGAGCTCAGCTGTTCATTGAGCGTTTCAAGTCCCTCGGCGGAGGAGACATAATACTCCTCTCTGTCGGAAGCTTTCGCATAGCCTTCGCTGATATAAACTATCTCGGTGTTGTTGTCGCCGATAAAGCTCTTCTCAAGATCCACATCAAACTCATTGGTGGTGGTCAGCAACTGACCATAGATATTGGTGCGGTAGTTGCGGCGCAAAGGAATGTTGCCATACTCGCACGATTTTTCCTGACCGTCAGCGGACTTCACCTCAAGCACCACGTTCGACAGCTCCTGGTCGTTACCCACGAGCAGATAGTTCATGGCAAGATAATCGTATGTCGTAGGCTCCACGGGGAAGAACTCACCCTGCGGACGCTGCGCGAAATCGAAAGTGCGCTCTTCGTAATTGCCGTCGCACTCGCCGGAGAGGAGGTTGAATTTGTCGTACGCCCTCACTTTCACCGCAGTGCTTGTGACGGTGAAATTAGCGTCGCGGCGCACCTCTTCCATGTCGGAAGTGCCGATGTTCAGTTGCGCGAACGGACGGCGCATGGTCTCCTCGTAGGAGGCGTTGGCGTTAACTTCGATGGTGTCGCAGCAATAGAACGCGTCGCGGTACTCATCGTTGGAGAGCGTTTTCAGCTTATCATAGTCCACAGTGAGTGAACGCGCCTCCCCATCGAAGGTGTAGGGCGCATTTTTCGCCGCCGCCCAGAACACCACGGCGTAACGTTCCCCTGTAAGGAGGTTCATATTCACCTGTGCGGCGTGGTTCACCACATCGATTCCCGATTTTGTCTGCACATAAACATAATCGTTCGTTCCCTTATCAAAACGGTAAAGGGCGTAGGTCAGTCGCGTGGCTGAAGTGCCGTCGGCGTAAGCGGTCTTCACGCGTGAAGCGATACCCTTGGGCATGTCCACGGAAAAAGTGACGGAGGTCTCCGCTCCCTGTGTGGATGCTGCAGGCTCTTCGGAAGAGCATGCTGTGGCGAGCAACAGTGTCGCCGACAGCATCATGAATAAATTAGAACATTTCATAATAATTTGATTTTACGCACGGCGACAAGCCGAAACCATCGCCATACTTGTTAATTTGAAAAAGTTATATCTATTTTATTTCGATATCTGTTGATTTCGGTAACTATCTCATCCGACAACTATTTAATCTCAATATTGTAGTCGTCGGAGAAACCGGGGTCGATGCCCACGCCGCCGTTACCTTCGGTGGTGAGGAAAGAGCCTGTCACCACGGTGAGATGACCGCGGAGGATGGGTATCTCCAAATTGTCGGAGGTGAGGATGCGGAGTCCCTCATTGTTGTAGACCGAGACCGTAAGCGTGACTTTCGTCTCGTCGGAGTTCACGAAGATATAATCCGTAGCCACCTGCGCCTCGTTGTCGCTGAGCTTGACGATATTCCCCATGAAAGAGACCCCGGTCCATACATCGGTGGGTCGGTCGTTGTAAGCGTTGAACACGGTGGGGAGGTATCCGGTATAAGCCACCATCACCTCGAAATCATTGACCGAATACTTTCCGCCGGAGCCGCCGGGGACACTCATTTTTTCGATGGTGGACACAAACGCGGAGAAGTCCGCCGCCACAAGCTGAATCTTCGCCATCGGACGGTGCATCTCCACCTCCACGCGCGCGTCCTCCACGTCGGTTTCGAGGGTGGCGAACTGCTCGCCGCGGAACGCGTCGCGGTGTTCGTTGTTTCCGGGGTATTCGCTGCGTGAAATCACGGAGATATTGGCGAAATCCGAGGTGTTGTAGTACTTGTCGAGGGAGCTGTCGCCATCCACATAGTCGGTCCATACGATGAAACGCCAGTTGCCGTTTTTCAGCCGCATCGGCACGTCAAGGTCAAGCACGTCGGTGGCGCGGTCCACGATATATATGGTGGTGTCGGCGGTGCGTGTGAAGTCATTCCCCGACTCGCTGAAATAGCCCTTTATGATATAGCGCACATCATGGACCACCCCCTCCATCGAACTGCTGTATTCGGCGTTATCCCTTTCCGACGCCGCCATTCTCAGTTCACGATACGTGGGGAGCGCGTCATCGTAGGTGAGATGCAGGGTGAAGTTGACATATTTATGATACCTGTCGTTGGGAATCACCTCCTCGCCGGGGAACTCATGCACGCATGAGCAGAGACCCGCGGCGGCGAGCGTCAGCGTCAGAAGCATGGCTATTTTCAGCAACGATTTTCTCATTTCTATCTCTCCTTTCCTTTTCCTGAGGATTTCTTAAGGTCGAACGTGTAGCCAACGGAGAGCGACACTCTGTCGACACATATAAACGTGCGTTTCAGCCCCGTCGCGACTAAGGGCTCGTTCTTCCCGTTGTAGAACTTATCATAGTTCAGATGATATACGCCGCCGCCGAGATCCACCTCCATCTTCCAACGCTTGTCGGAAGAGAGCGCGAAGCGGTAGCCTATGTTCACGCCGCCTCCTAGAGCGGGGGTCTTGGCATCATGGTCCTGATACCTATAATCGCCGTTCCACGCCACATTGAAGAACGCCATGGAGCCATGCACGCCTAAGAAGAGTCCGTCGTCGACGTTCGAACGCGTCCAGAATCGGAGTTCCGGCTGCACGGCGAAGGTCTGGAATTTGATGGTGTTGACGAAATATGTAAGTCCCGAATAGTATATGGGCAACGCCACGGAGAAGCGGTCGCCGAGATCCACCTCCACGGCTATATTTTGGATGAGCATCAGCCACGCGATGCCATTAGTTTTCAGATACCAATGATGAGCTTCCGGGAGCACTTCCACCGCGGAGGACTCCCCCTCCGGAAGCCTCTCTCCGCACGCCTCCGCATTGAGCGGACACGGCTCCCCGGTTTCCTCGGAGGATAACGACGACTCCGGCTCATCGGGAACACTCTCTGTGTGGATTACCACGGTGGCGCTGCGCATCTTCGAGAAGAAAAGCGCATCGAGAGTCTGCCACGTTTTTCCGCCGTCAAGCGCCTTAAGGCTCCGGACGCGGCTGTCGACCACCCTTCCATATCCGCAATCCACGAGCTTGGAGGGGGATTCCACGATCTCCCTTATCCGCTGTTTGCCGTCGAGGTCGGAACCCTCCACCATGTCGAGGAGTTCGTCCCACGGGATATATGAATCGTTGCGCGAAAGGATGGTCTCATTCAGGGGGAGATACTCCCCTATTATCTCCTCCAGGGCAGCCATGCGGCGGCGCGAGAGGGCGAGGTTGAGGGCGTAGTCCCCCTCCGGAGACGCGGACCCCAACAAAGAGATTGACGAAACCCTCAGCGTGTCCGCCGAAGCCACCTCCATGAGCACACGCCGCAACTTGGCGATGCCCGCTCCGTTGTCGCCAAGGGTGGGGTCTATGGCGACGCTGTTAAGGGCGAAGTCCACCCGCACCATCTCGCTGCGGCTGCGCGCGGCAAGGGAGGGCGCCATCATGAGGAGGAATAGGAATATGGCTGTCAATCGTTTCATCATCTCCGTTTTCATCTTATATCGTTTGAAAGTTTGGTCTAACATAGATTGGGAGGGGGAATGTCGCGGCACTCCCCCTCCGTATTGTTCAGTTCATTTATTCGTCAAGATAAGTGAAGTGGTCGTCCGACACATTCAGTGCCATGGCGTTGTTGCCGGCGGATGTGTTGATGTTAATCTGAGCCGCTTTGTAGATTGTCACAGCCGGATTACGTAAGTCAGTGGTTTTATTGAACATAGCATAGAAAGCGTATGCGGTACCCTCAGCGGAGGAGTTCACATTCACTGTGCCACCCTTAAGGATAGTTTGGGTGCCTGTGGTTCCGGAATTATAAGGATAACCGAACGCTGAAGCCAAACCTGCGGCGTTTTTAAGGTTGATTGTGCCGCCATTCATAGTGACCACGGCACCTTG
>CAYQMV010000057.1:6855-8802 GCA_964418705.1 uncultured Sangeribacter sp. | reverse complement strand
ATGCCGTCGGAATAAACGGTGGAATATCCGTTGGTGATTGTCAGATCATGGTCGTTAAGGTCGATTGTCACGCTCTTGGGAACATCGAAGTTAAGGCATTTGTCAACGTAGGCGTAGTTGCCATCCTCGGAGTCCTTATTGTCGGCGAGCGACATCACAACAGGCACATCGCTGTCCACGGTGTTGATCTGCTCAATGGCGTTGTCCAACGCGTCGGAGGAACCTGCCACCATGTCAACGCCCACCACCTCTCCGGCGGCGTTGGTGCGCTCGTTAACGCTGAGATTTTCAGCCTCAACATAATGGTTGTAAGCCCCGGCGAAGTTCTGATCCACCTTGATGTTGAACTCGTTGGTGGCGGTCAGCAACTGTCCATAGATGTTGGTGCGGTAGTTGCGGCGCAAGGGTATGTTGCCATACTCCCTTGTCAGCGAAGCGCCCTCGTTGGAATAGAGGGTCAATTTCACGTTGGAGAGTATCTGCTCATTACCCATCAAAAGATAGTTCATCGCGAGGTAATCATACACATCCTCGTCGATGGGGAACACCTCCCCCTGAGGGATGCGTGTCTGCTTGAAATGCACTTTCGCAGGCTCGCCGGTCACGTCGCCGGTGAGGATGTTGAAGCTGCTGTACGCCTCCACCTCCACCTCGGAGTCCACCACGGTGAATTTGGCGTCCCTGCTTGCGAGGTCCTTGTCGGAGGTCGCGATGTTCAGCTGCGCGAAGGGACGGCGCAGAGTGATTGTTCTGCTGGTGTTGGCGCTGGCCTCGAGATCCGACACACAATAATAGAATGCGTCGCGCGCCTCATCGTTGCCGGCGGCATCCTCATAATCCACAGAGATTGTCTGTGCCTCGGCGTCGAAAGTGTAAGGGGCGTTCTTCGCCGCAGCCCAAAAGACAACATCGTAAGTCTCGCCGGAAACGAGATTCAGCGTCACGGTGGACTGCAAGTTCACCACATCGATGTTGGACTTGGTGAGAACGAGGGTTTTGCTATCGCCGTCGTGACGGTAGAGGGCGTAGGAGAGCCTTGTGGCGGTGGTGCCGTCGGCGAACGCGGTTTTAGTCCTGGTAGCGATAGAGTTCGGGACAATAGTTTTGAACGACACCTCACAAGTGTCGCCGTCTGAGTTGACATTCGGTACGGGCTGGTCGCTCGAGCATGATGAAATCATTGCCAAAGCCGCCACTATACCCATAGATTTTAGAAGTTTACTCATAAAGGTTGAAAAAGTATAGTAAATAAAGTTTTTCTTTCTTTCCTCTCTTATAAGAATCTCCCATAAAGATCTATCATAAAAATCTATCATGAGAAATTCCTATAAAAATCCTCATAAAAAAACATGGCTTACCGTAGTTTGCGCTAATCGTAGTGTATGGCTAACTGTAGTGTAGTATGCGCTGCAATAGTCGTAGTGCGAAAAAGCTATGCTAAGTTAGAGTTTCCGTTGGCAAATCTATAAAAACGGATAAGAACAGCAAAATCCACCCCCCCGAATTTTACAAAATTTAACAGATTTAACTCAATCAACGCAAAATCAGTCAGACAATTAACACAAATCTTTAACAAAAGGGCAAAAAAAATCCCCTTTCGGGGCTTCTGGTAGCGAAATGGTAGAATTAGAATTTGCCGATAATCATGCCGGTGGGTGTCCAAGCGATTGTCTTTGCGGCTCTCTGTGAATACCATTTCATTGCGTTCTTGATAAATACCATAACATTAAAATTTAAACATTAAAAATATAAATAACTAACAAACAATAATATATATAATATGAGGTCAAGACCTCAAAATCCCAATTTATCAAGTTGACCGGCGGCTGCTCTCAGCCGTTGTCGTTGATTCCTCTCGAAATCGGGTGCAAAGTTACAAACTTTATTTCATACAGACAAATTTTTAGGGCGAAATTTTGACTTTTCCATCAAAATTCCACCCTTTAG
>CAYQMV010000057.1:4343-6755 GCA_964418705.1 uncultured Sangeribacter sp. | reverse complement strand
CATTCCTCAGAGTCAGATTGTGACGTTTTGGGTTCACGAATCTCCCCAAATAAGTGGAGAAGCTTGAAACGATGAGAAACAGAAGCACAATGACATAAGGGTACGTGAGATTGTTTAGTGCGCCACTCATGTCGCGCGGCAGGTCGTCGGGAGACTTCACGCGTCCAGGCTCGGAGAGGTCGTCGTTGTTAATTGCACTGAGCGAGGCCTTCCACACCACACGTCCGTCGCGGAGGAACACCACCCCGGGGTTTCCGCGCACCACCTCCTTGATAACAGTGTCTTCCGCCGTGTATATGTCGTATTCCGCCATCGAAAGGTCTTTCCATGTCTTAATCCCCTCCGGAGTGGACGCGACTATCGCCACCATATCTATCCCCTTATCCTCGCACCATGAATAGAGTGCGTTGATGGGCCATGTGGAGATAAGGCTGAGTCCGCTGAGCGAGGGCATGAACAGCAGCATCTGCTCACCCTCCCCGCTGATAACGTCGGCGGTGACATCCTCCTCGCCATCCTCGCTCCAGACGGTGAGGGCTTTGCGTTGGTCCTCCACGGAAGCGCCGATATAGCGCCGCTCCACAAACGTCCATCCATCCTCCTCGTCGGGAAGTTCGTCGTCAATGCCGAACACGCGTTCCTCTCCACGATTGGCGTAGACATATACATAGGATACGGGGTCGGAGTCGCCGTCGCCCTCCCCGGCCAAAAGGGTCTCCCCCACCTTATAGGGACGGAAATCCACCAACGGCTGCACATGGTAGCCTATGAGCGCGACAATGAGCATATACACCGCACTGACCACGAGAGCGATCCACTGCAACGCCGGAGTCACAACCCAATGAAGCGTTTTATTGCGTTTCACAAGATAAATGCACGCCGCGGTGAGCGCCACATTCTTCCAGAACGTAGCCCAATTGGAGATTATCAGTGCGTCGCCGAAGCATCCGCAGTCGGAGACGGGGTCGGCTATGGCGATCCACGCCGTGAGGGGGAGCATGACGCACATCACCCCCAGCGCGAATATCGACACCCACTTGCGGAAGCAACCCAAAAGCATGAACACACCTATGCAGAACTCCGCGAGGAAAAGCATGAAAGCGAACGCTATGGTGACGCCATCCCCCACTTCAATGTTCATGGCGGCGAGGTAATCCGTCACCTTATATATCGTGCCCCAAGGGTCAACGGCTTTCACCCATCCCGAGAAGATGAACGTCGCACCCACCAGCACGCGGCAGAGCCACCCCAACGCCGTCGCCGCGCCGGAGCTCTTGAAAAAAGATATTAGCTTGGCGGGCATGGCTTAGAAGTTAAGCTTGATAAGCGCGAAGAGCGCGTAGTTGATCATGTCCATATAGTTCGCGTCGAGACCCTCGGAGACCTTTGTCCTCCCCTGATGGTCCTCAATCTCCTTGGTGCGCTGCAATTTCTGCAGGATAATGTCGGTGAAGCTGGAGACCCTCATCTGCCGCCACGCCTCATCGTAGTCGTGGTTTTTGTTCTCCATGAGCGCGGTGGCGCGAGCGAGGTTCATGTCGTAAAGCTTCGCCGCCTCCTCGTAGTCGAGCGAGGGCCCGGAGCCGAGGTCGAGCTGGATGAGCGCCATCACGCAGTAGTTGATGATGCCGATGAACTCCGGCTCAATACCCTCGTTGACGCGGGCGGCGCCATGTTTCTCCTCCAGGGAGCGTATGCGGCGCGCCTTGATATAGATCTGGTCGGTGAGGCTGCTCGGACGCATAACCCTCCATGAAGTGCCGTAGTCTTCCATCTTATCCACAAACACGGCGCGGCATTTCGCCTTCATCGCCGCAAACTCCTTCGCCGTGTCGGGGGTCGTATTCTCTTTATTCATAAGTGTTTAGATCTGTTTCCATCAGGAAACCGGATATTATTACTTCGCAAAATTAGCATTAAAAATCTAAAATTGCAACGCGCCGCATTTGGTAATTTGAAAATTATGGCTTAAATTTGCGCTGAAATAATACCTTGATTAAGAACTATACAAATAACAACAAGTGAATTATTTGGCAAGAACCGATATCAACAGATATTATTTTTGCAAAGTACATTGACTTAAAAAACGGAAAAAAGATGAGAGACATTGTAGAAGTTTTTCGTTCTGTGGTGTCGCAATGCAGATCAGTGGATATGGCGGAGAGCGATTTCAAAAAGCTAATCTACGAAGACCGCGACCTACACTTAGCGTACAAAGAATGGTGCCATGACAACGGATACAGTGAAAAGATTGGATTTGTGGAATATTGTAACGAGTTCATGGACGAAGAGGAGAGCATCTGGGACGTATTGAGCAACGAATACGAATAGACGCACACCGAGCTACGATTACGAAGATGAAAAACCTATGGTGGAAAGACCTGTGGTGAAAAACCTATGGTGGAAAGACCT
>CAYQMV010000057.1:0-4243 GCA_964418705.1 uncultured Sangeribacter sp. | reverse complement strand
TGAAAAACCTATGGTGGAAAGACCTGTGGTGAAAAACCTATGGTGGAAAGACCTATAAGGAGCTACAAAAATGAGAACTTAGAGAGATGACATACACACAAGGACGCCGTTTCATGGCGGAATGGGAATCCGAGGGGGCGATACTGATAGCGTTGCCCACCGCTACCACGGATTGGGCATATATGCTTGAGGAAGCGGAGGATCAATACCGCCGTCTCATCGACGCGTTCACCGCGGCGGGAGAGCGCGTGGTGGCATTATGCGCCGACAAGGATGACGCCGCCGCAAAATTCGGCTCGGTGATGAGAGATAAATGCCTGCTTATCCCCACAAGATACAACGACACCTGGACACGCGACTACGGGCCGCTGACCATAGAACGCGACGGCGAACGCCACCGCGCCCTCGACTTCGAGTTCAACGGTTGGGGACTCAAATTCGCCGCCAACTTCGACAACCTCGTCAACACCTCCCTCATACTGGACCCGCAAGTGATTCGCCGTGAGTGCTACCGCAACAACCGCGACTACACCCTCGAAGGGGGTTCCGTGGAGACCGACGGCAACGGCACTATCCTCACCACCTCCAACTGCCTATGTTCGCTAAACCGCAACGGAAGCCTCACCAAAGGTGAAATCAACGAAATACTGCGCCAAAGACTCGGAGCGGAGCATGTGCTCTGGCTCGACTACGGCGCACTGGAGGGGGACGACACCGACTCGCATATCGACACCCTCGCGCGCATGGCGCCCAACAACACAATAATATACGTCGGCGCACCCGACCCCGGCGACAGCCACCACGAAGAGATGACGCGCATGCGAGAACAGATACGCCAACTGCGAAACATCTGCGGCGAACCATACAATCTCGTGGAACTCCCATTCGCCGGAGAACTGCGCGACTCCGAGGGGAACCGACTCCCCGCCACCTACGCCAACTATCTCGTGACGCGGAGAAACCTCTTCATCCCCACCTACGGGGACCCTCAGAGAGACGAACTCGCGAAGCAGATAATCCACAGCGTATTCCCCGACAGGCAGGTGCATACCGTGGACTGCCGCGCCCTCACCTGCCAACACGGATCGCTGCACTGCGCCACCATGCAACTGCCCCGGCAGGTACTTAACCCCGGGATACTAACAATTTAGATTTCTCACACATTTCCCCATGACAAGCAAAAGAGAAAGCATAAAAGTAGGGCTGGTGCAAACCACCTACACCGCCGACATGGCGGAGAACCGCGCGAAAAACGCCGCTAAGATTAAAGAATTGGCACGGCAAGGGGCGGAATTGGTGGTGCTGTCGGAACTTCACGACGGACTCTATTTCTGCCAAACCGAGAACGTGGACAACTTCGACCTTGGAGTGGAAATCCCCGGAGCAGCCACGGAGTTCTATTCCGCGGTGGCGAAGAGCGCCGGAGTGGTGCTCGTCACCTCCCACTTCGAACGCCGCGCCGCGGGATTATACCACAACACCGCCGTGGTGTTTGACAGCGACGGCTCCGTAGCCGGAAAATACCGCAAGATGCACATCCCCGACGACCCGGCATACTACGAAAAGTTCTACTTCACCCCCGGCGACCTCGGTTTCGAGCCTATCGACACGAGCATGGGACGACTGGGAGTGCTTGTGTGCTGGGATCAATGGTATCCCGAGGCGGCGAGGCTCATGGCGCTCAAGGGCGCGGAGATGCTGATATACCCCACCGCGATCGGATGGGAATCCACCGACACCGCCGAGGAGAAGGAACGCCAGCGTGAGGCGTGGACCACGGTGCAGCGCGGTCACGCCGTGGCTAACGGTCTGCCCGTGGTGACGGTGAACCGCATCGGACATGAAGAGGACCCCTCCTCCGCCACCAACGGCATACTCTTCTGGGGCGGAAGCTTCGTGGCGGGTCCACAGGGGGAACTGCTCTACCGCGGCGGATGGGAGCATGAGGAGACTCCGATTGTGGAGATAGACATGCACCGCAGCGAGCAAGTGCGCCGCTGGTGGCCATTCCTCCGCGACAGAAGAATAGACGCCTACGGCCCGATACTCAACCGATTCAATAAATAACGGGCTATAAAAAGGACTGTAAATAACGGACTGTAAATAACGGGCTATAACCAACGGTCAATAAATAATCCCGTTTCAACAACGAATAATAACGATAAGATAATCCAAATAGCGAAAATCAATGACAGAGCTGTTATCAAACCACGGACTGCTGGGAGTGGTGATAGGACTATGCACCTTCCTGATCATAGGCGTGTTCCACCCTCTGGTGATTAAAGGAGAGTATTATTTTGGACAACGCTGCAATTGGATATTCCTGATCATGGGGATAGTGTCGCTGGGCGCGAGCGTGCTTGTCGCCGACGTGCTTTGGTCCTCGCTCCTCGGAGTGACGGGCTTCTCCTCTTTCTGGAGCATCCTCGAGATAAAGGAGCAGAAGAAGCGCGTGGAAAAGGGCTGGTTCCCCAAAAACCCGAAGCGCAAATTCTGACTCTCCGCGGCTCATGGAGGGAGCGTAAAAAACAAAGGGACCGACGATGAAGTCGGTCCCTTTTATTTTCAAATCCTATCATTCTTCGTAGGGTTTCAGGCGTATCACCTTCCATCCCCACTCATTCCTGTTCTTGTTAAATCCTAAAATCGCGGTGGCTTTCACCATGTCGCCATGCATGAACTCCCCCATCACGTCGGCGGAGACGAAGCAGCCGTCGACGAAACCGAACTGGTCGCCGCGGCGCGTAAGCTCACCGACAATCTTGCGGTAGAACACCCCCTCATACTTATCAGTGTCCTCCACGCGGTCAAGGGTCAGCAGCGAGTAGAAGGTGTTTTGGTCGTTCTCCGCCGGCTCACGCTCGAAACGCGCCATGAGAATGGCGTTGGGGGCGAGCTTGACGTGGCGGAACTTCTTGAAAGAGCAGACTCCCGGCAAGCGGCGTTCTGTGATGAAGTTGAACGTCTGGTGCTGGTTGTTGATATACGTCACGAATATCGGCACCATCGGGATGCCGTCGTAGAGATAATCCTCGGAGAGCGAGAGGTGGGTGTTGTAGAACGCCACGTTCGACTCTATCACCGGGGCGTCGAGATACCATTTCTCCGACTGCACGTTCTGCATCTCATAAGGGATATGGTGTCCGGCGTTGTATTTCATCGCCACCACCCTATCCACCTCGTAGCGCGCGTTTTCATCGTAACCGAGATTATGCATCACCATGGCGGCTTTCTGCCTGACGTTGGTGAGGAAAATTTCATCGCAGCGGCACTTGAGGGCGCGGCAGAAGCACGACAGCTTCACGTTATCGTCGGTGGACGCCTCCCCGAGCACGTCCCACACCCAGAACTCATTCTGATTGCGCAGCACGAAGGGTTTCAGCGACACCAACGCCTCGCTGTAGCGTTTCACCGCCACAAGCAGCTTCGCCTTATGGTAGGGAAGGAAGCGGTAGCCCAACTTCATCTGCTGCACGTGGTCGAGACGTGCGACAAACTCCATCACCTTATCCTCGTATCCCGAGCCGTGTTCCGCCTTGGAGAGCAGAATCTTATAGTAGGCGGTGAATACGCGCTCGGCGAGGGAGGGAAGCACCTTGTCGGTGAGCGTAGTCACCAGCCGGTAGTCATCCACCCGCAGATTGTCGAGATTCCACCAATCGCAGAAGTTGATGAAACGATGCCAGTTTTTTCCATTAGACTCCTTGACGTAGGTCATTGACTCGATAAGGATTGAATAGTAGCGTTCCGGTTTTTCGAAGTCCATAATCTTGAGGGCGTCGAAGATGCGCTGCACCAGGATGAGATTGAAATTGTTGACCCTCTTCCAATCCTTCACGAGACGCATTATCTCCCACGCCACGTAATTGTTCATCATCCTCTCGTCCAGCGCCCCCAGCTTCAGGGACGCGAACTCCTCGAGGGCGGCTACGAACGCCTCGGCTTGGTCGGCGGTGGCATACTCATGGATTAACGACTTCAGACAATGACCCATACTTATACGGACAAGTCTATCTTCCGGGGACTGCGCCAATAATTGTTTACACGCAGAATAGGCTCCGATGAGATCACCGGATTTCCTCATGTTGGTTATTTCAGATACGTTCATGATAAGCAAAGATTTCTTGGTTACATATCACTATAATTTCCTAATTAACAGCCCGCACGCGCATACGCGCAAGCCATTGGTTACTTATGCAACGTAACCACATACACTTTTATTATGTCTTCACCGCATTTTTTC
>CAYQMV010000056.1:0-14220 GCA_964418705.1 uncultured Sangeribacter sp. | reverse complement strand
GCGAGGTGGTCAACGGCGGCGCCGGAGTGGCGAAACTCAAGAGCATCAAAAACGCATCCATGCTCGCAAGCGTGAAAAAAGCGATGATCAAGGATGGAGTGGCGCTCACACGCTTCTTCATGATGGTGGAACGCGAATACCCGGAGGGTAAACTGACGGAAGTGGAGCTGGGCAAACGTCTGCGCGCCTACCGTCTCGCCGACCCGGCATGCGTCGACGAAAGCTTCGCCGCCATACTCGGATGGAACGAGCACGGGGCTATCGTACACTATGAAGCCACCCCGGAGACCGATGTGCCTATCGTGGGCAACGGACTTCTCCTCGTGGATTCCGGAGGTCAGTATCTCGAAGGCACCACCGACATCACACGCACCATCGCCCTCGGCACCCCGAGCGCGGAGCAAATCCACGACTTCACCCTCGTACTTAAGGGACACATCGCCCTCTCCAACGCCGTATATCCCGAAGGGACACGCGGAGCGCAACTCGATGCCTTCGCACGTCAATATCTCTGGGCTGAGGGTAAGGCTTACTACCACGGCACCGGACACGGCGTGGGATTCTTCATCAACTGCCACGAGGGGCCGCAGACGATACGCCTCAACAACACACCAGCCCCTTTGGAGCCGGGAATGATCACAAGCGACGAACCGGGACTATACCTCGAAGGAAAGTATGGCATCCGCATCGAAAACCTCGTGGCGACAGTGCCGGCGATGACCACAGAGTTCGGAAAATTCCTCAAGTTTGAGAACCTCACGCTCTTCCCCATCGACACACGGCTGATAGAGACCTCTATCATGACAGACGCGGAGCTTAACTGGCTCAACGCATACCACACCCAAGTGAGGGAGACTCTCCTCCCCTACCTCAACGAGCAGGAGAGCGCGTGGATGATCGAGAAAACAAAACCCCTGGCACGCTAAACAGCGCGCCAAACAGAATCGTGCGATCCGCGCCAAACAGAATCGCACGACACAAAAAACAGAATAAAAAAACACAAAGCATATAAATAAGAAATGGCATTAATACGACCCGTAAGAGGTTATAACCCCATCATAGGCGAAGGCACATTCCTCGCCGACAACGCCACAATCGTGGGCGACGTGATTATCGGCAACGATTGCAGCGTATGGTTCAACGCGGTGCTACGCGGCGATGTCAACTCCATCCGCATCGGCAACAGAGTAAACATCCAAGACGGCAGCGTGCTCCACACTCTCTATCAAAAATCAACCATCGAAATCGGCGACGATGTGTCTATCGGACACAACGTGGTGATCCACGGTGCTAAAATCCACAACTTCGCGCTCATAGGCATGGGCGCCGTGGTGATGGACGACGCCGAAGTGGGGGAAGGCGCACTTGTGGCGGCTGGTTCCGTAGTGCTCAGCAGAACCAAAATCGGACCCAACGAAATGTGGGCGGGTTCTCCAGCCAAATTCATCAAAATGGTAGAGCCGGAGAAAGCAAAAGAGATGAACATCAAAATCGCAAAAAATTATCTAATGTATTCCCGTTGGTACACCGATGAGGAATCTCAAAAGGATTAACACCATATCAATTGAGAGGGTATATCGATAGCTTTCTAACGTTTATGTTCAATAAGGTCTTTCGTCACATATAAAGTTATTAACACGACGATATACCCTCTCAACTTTTCCACGAGTTGCCACCTAATCACTCATGCCACGACACACCCTACTGACATCCATTCTTCTGACCACGGCGCTGTCCACCCTTGGAGCAACCAACAGCAAGGGCTACCGCACGCTGTATCTGACGCTCAACAACGGCTATGAGCTGTACGTGGGACAAGCGGACTATATGCAAATCAGCGACGGATGCGTGACGGTGAAGACAGAGCATGACTACATACACCTGAACACCGACGAAATCAAAGGGTGGCACTACGGCTACACCAAAGATATCATCACCTCCAAGCCTATCATAGAGGAAGATGCCGCCGAAACAGCGGTCAGCTACTCCTCCGAAGGGATACGCATCTCGATACCCGACACACCGACGGGCGGCACCATATCCATATACAACACAAACGGGGAGGTCGTGCGGCAAATGCCATGCGCGCAATCCATATTCGTCAGCTACACAGAGCTGCCGTCGGGTGTAAACATCCTCCGCCTCCCGGGAGAGAACGGATATTCAACCATCAAACTTAACGTCAAATAACGTATGCGCAACCTAATCCTTGCCCTCACCATCCTCATAGTCGGCGCCATCTACGCCGCGACACCGCAATGGCTGCACATCTACACCACAACGGAGGATAACGACTACACACAACGAGTGTATTCGGTGCGCACAGACACCATCGAATCAATTTACCACGACACCGGCTCCGCAAACACCTACGACCGACTTCACATAAGCTTCCCCTGCGGGAGCGACACCATCTTCCCACTCGACAGAGTCTCATACTGCGAATACGGCGACAACGTCAACTGCCTATACATCACCACAGACAGCCTCGTCGCCGAGATACCCTCCAAGGAGTATTACCTCGACGCCACCTTCAGCATGAGCGGCAACAGTCTCCACGACTCCATACCACCCACCTACGTGGCGGTGAAGGGACGCGGAAACACCACCTGGAACTACAAAAAGAAACCATACCGCCTTAAATTCAGCAAGAAAACGGCTTTGCCGGGCGTGCGCAAGGGAAAGAGTTACTCTCTCATAGCCAACTATATAGACCCTACAATGATGCGCAACGCGTTCGCATTCAAGGTGGCGGAATTGCTGGGGATGCCCTACACCAACTCCTCCTATCCCGTGGACGTGGTCTTCAACGGCAGATACCGCGGCAGCTATATGCTCACCGAGAAGATAGGGTTCAGCGCCAACAGCATCGACGATATCGACGAGAAGGAGGGGATCATGATCGAGCTGGACAAATCCATGGATGAGAAATACTGCTTCACATCCCCCATCTACAACCTCCCCGTGATGATAAAAGAGCCCGACCTCGACGAAATAGCCACGGAAGAGATGCCCGCCGACACATTATTCAACAAGTGGCGCTACGACTTCGAGGATTTTGAATCAACACTCTCAGAAATACACGATGAAAATGAATATGTCAAATACATCGACATCGCGTCTCTAATTGATTATCTGCTGGTTTACGACATCACCTACAACCGCGAGCTGGACCACCCCAAGAGCGTTTACCTCTACAAAAAGAGTTATGACGACGTATGGCATTTCGGTCCCGTGTGGGATTTTGACTGGGGATTCGGACACTACGACAATAATACGTACTCAAAGCCGTTAATAATAGAGGGCGGCTCGCTATATGGAGGCTCGCTCCTAATGAAGATAGTGAAAACCGATCTCTTCATGGAGCTGTTCCGACTGCGTTGGCGGGAGTTCCGCGACAATATGCTGTCTGAAGCCGTCGAATACATACAAGAATACACGGAGCGTCTGCGCGTCAGCGCGTTGCGCAACGGTCAGCTGTGGAACAGCAAATATATCATAGCGGAAATGGAGCTGTCATCCGAAACCTTCGACCACAACGTAGTCGAAATGCTCCGCTGGATAGAAAACCGTGCCGACTATATTGACCAAGACCCGAACATGGGACTCTACTGATATGGCGGTGCGCTCAGAAAGAATAGTTTACTAATTAATAGATATTGTAAGGAGGTGAAGAATCGACACAAAAAGAGATAAAAACTAAGAGACACATAAAATTTTTTTGTGGAAAATTTTGCTAAATAGGGAATTATACCTAATTTTGCACCGCTAAAACCCACCGACATACGCCGGGAGGGGATTGCAATATACAACAACTAATTAGAAATTAACAACTTTCAAATCAAAAAAGATGATCATAGTACAAGTAAAAGAAGGCGAGAATATCGAAAAAGCCCTCAAGAAATTTAAACGTAAATACGAAAAAACAGGTGTGGTTAAAGAATTGCGCCGTCGTCAAGCTTTCGAGAAGCCCAGTGTGACTAATCGTAAGAAAATGATGAAAGCGGTATACGTTCAAAAACTTCGCCAAGGAGAGGAATAAAAAATCTCGCCATTTTATTTGGCAGTTTGAAAGATTATCCTTATTTTCGTAGTCGAAATGCAATAGCATTTCATTTACTACGTTAATTAGTTAAACTGAGATAAGGATGGATCTGGAGAAATATACAACATATTTACGGTATGAGCTGAACAAATCAGCTTGTACCGTAAAGTCGTATATATCCGATTTGGAGCAATTCATACTCCACCACACCGATGGAAATGCGCAAAAGTTTGACTACCACGCCGTTACCACCGCCGACATCCGCCGTTGGCTGGCATCGCTCGCCGAGCACGGTGACGGCACGCGCACTCTCCGCCGAAAGACCTCCTCACTACGGAGCTACTTCCGCTATCTGCTGCGCCGGGGCGAAATCTCCGTAAACCCCGCCTCCGACATTATCCTGGCGAAAGCCCCGAAACCACTCCCCTCTTTCGTCAAGCAGCAGGAGATGGAACAGATTCTCGCCGAAAAAGATGAGAAAAAGAGCTTCGAAAGCGTACGCAACGCCTTGATCGTGGAGATGCTCTACGCCACCGGAATGCGGCGCGCCGAGTTCACCACCCTCACCGTCGCCGACGTGAACCTCGCAAGGGGGGAGATAAAAGTGACCGGAAAACGCAACAAACAAAGAATCATCCCTATCGCGCCTCAACTGGTGGAGAAAATAAAAGAGTATCTCGCTCTATGCAGCGCCCGTTTCGGAGCGAAAGGCGCGAAATCAGAATTTCTCCTCACCAAAAAGGGGGAGGCGATGAACAAAAGCACACTTTACAACATTGTAAAGAAAAAACTCAGCGGAACATCATGCGCCAAACACAGTCCCCACGTGCTGCGTCACAGTTTCGCCACAACAATGCTTAACAACGGCGCCGACATCAACACCGTGAAAGAGTTTCTGGGACATGCCAGCCTCGACACAACCCAGATCTACACCCACGTGTCGTTCGCGGAGCTACAACAAAATTATAACCACGCTCATCCACGAGCACAAAGACAAAGAAAGGAGAATTGACCATGGAAGTTAAAATCAAAGCCATCCATTTCGACATCACAGAAAAACTTACTGTGTTCATCAATAAAAAACTTGAGAAGCTCAGCCGTCGTTACGAAGCGGTGACTCAAGCCGAAGTGACACTCAAAGTCGTAAAACCTGAAACAGCGATGAATAAAGAGGTGGGCATTAAGCTCCTCGTGCCTCCCACAGACGACCTCTTCGCATCTAAAACCGCCGACTCTTTCGAAGAGGCTGTGGATCTATGCATCGACGCCCTCGAAAAACCGTTGGAGAAACATAAAGCAAAAAAATAACAGCTAAAGAAACAACAAGCTAAAAAGCAGATATGAAGAATAGCCCACTTGACAAAGTGCGGATAATCGAATTTCCGAAAATATGCGACCCACGCGGTAACTTATCATTTGTTGAGGGGGGGAGACATCTCCCCTTCAACATTGCCCGCGTCTACTATATCTATGATGTGCCCGGCGGAGAGACACGCGGCGGCCACTGCCACAAACAAAACATGTCGGTGCTCGTGGCTGTCTCCGGATCCGTCACCATACGGCTTACCGACGGCGAGGATGAAAAAGTAATACTCCTCAACCGCGCAAACAAAGGGGTGCTGATACCACCTTGCGTATGGGAGACCCTCCATGAGTTTACCACCGGAACGGTGTGCGTGTCGTTCGCCTCACGCGAATACGAAGAGGAGGACTACATCCGCGACTTCGACGAGTACAAGAAATACATGAAGAATAGATAATCACTGTTTTCGGCAATGCGATACCCATTTATCAATCTCTCCCACGTCAACGCACCATATATCAACGACATCGAGCGCGCCCTCACGGAAGTGGCACGCTCGGGTTGGTTTTTACACGGTCCCCAAGTGGAGGCGTTCGAGAAAGAACTCGCGGCGAGCTGCGGCAGCAAAGCCACAGTGGCGGTCAGCAACGGTCTTGATGCCATACGCTTGATATTCAGAGCTTACATCGAACTCGGAAGACTTCACGAAGGGGATGAAGTGCTGGTGCCCGCCAACACGTTCATAGCCTCGATACTCCCACTGACGGAGCTTAAGCTGCGCCCGGTGCTCGTGGAGCCGGATCCCGCCACCCACAACTTGGATTGGCGGCGCGCGCTGACGATGATCACCCCGCGCACAAAAGCCCTCCTCGCCGTACATCTCTACGGCACACCCTGCTGGGACTACGCCACCGCCACCGCGATGCGTGAAAAAGGGATATTGATAGTGGAAGACAACGCGCAAGCCATCGGAGCCTCCGCCGCCACCCCCGGATTCAACGGCAACACGCTCACCGGAAACCTCGGCGACGCCGCCGCTTTCAGCTTCTACCCCACAAAAAACATCGGGGCTATGGGCGACGCCGGCGCGGTGGCTTCATCCGACAACGAACTCCTCCAAAAAGTGGCGACACTCGCGAACTACGGCAGCGACCGCCGCTACCACAACATTCACGCCGGATGGAACTGCCGCATGGATGAGTTCCACGCCGCCACCCTACGCATCAAACTGCGACATCTGCATGAGATATCAGCGCAACGGCAACACACCGCCGCGATCTACGATAAGACACTGAACAATCCGCTCATAATCAAGCCCGCGATTTTTGACGGAATGAGGCAAGTGTGGCATCAGTACGTGGTGAGAACGGCGGACCGCGACAAATTCATGGGATACCTCGCCAGCCACGAAATAGGCTGCGACATCCACTACCCCACGCCCCCGCACCTCCAGCCCTGCTACAAAGGGATCCTCACCGGAGACCTTCCAATCACCGAAAGGCTTGCCGGCGAGGTGCTGAGCCTTCCCATAGCATCCACCCCCGACAACGACATCGAGGAGATATGCCATATTATCAACAACTACAGCTAACCGACAACTACCGACAACTATTGCTCACCGCCCCCTCCGGGGCGCGCCGACGTCCGCCATGGGCGCGGCGCTCAAACCAAGGATCCGTATGGAAATGGTTTATCAATACTACTGGCAAATGTGCGTCAAGCGCGGAGACACTTTCCGCCTTGTCGACGGGCGTGACATGACCATTATCTCCCCCGGAATCCTAAACCGCGACGCCGGCCCCGATTTCTTCTACGCAAAACTGAAAATCAACGATGAAGTGTGGGTGGGCAACGTGGAGGTACACACCAAAGCCTCCGACTGGCAACGACACCGCCACTCCTCCGACACCTCCTACGATAATGTGGTGCTGCACGTGGTGGCTATCGACGACGCGCGCGTCACCGGAAAAGATGGTGCCGAAATAGCTCAACTGGTGGTCACGCCACCCCCTTATTTCTTCTCTAATATCAACGCTGTGATGAACTCCAAAAACAATTACATCAAATGCGCGGCGAGCCTCGACAGAATCGACGCGATACATAAAAAAGACTGGCTCACATCCCTCAGCGGAATGAGAATGCAGGCGAAAGCCGCGCGGATCACCGCCATCCTCGAACGCTTCAGCGGCGACTGGCAGCAAACATGCTTCGTGGCGCTCGCCACAGCTCTCGGATTCAACCTCAACAATGCTCCTTTTGAGGTGCTCGCCTCCTCAATCCCCTTGAAAATACTCTCGCACCACAGCGACAGCATCTTCCAACTCGAAGCCCTGCTATTCGGACGCGGAGGCTTCCTCGCAAATGTCAAAGTCACCGACGGCGACTATATACGTTCGCTGCAACGGGAATATCAATTCCTCGCCACGAAATATGGATTCAACGCGCTCAGCGGATGCACATGGAAATACGCGCGCACACGTCCCGCCAACTTTCCCCACCGGCGCATCGCGCTCCTCGCCGCTTTCTGCGAGGGGGGATTCTCACTTCTCAGCGACATCCTCGCCGCACAAGGGGATTGCAAAAAGCTCCATGCGCTGTTCGCCAAACGCGTCTCCCGCTATTGGCAAAGCCACTACAGCTTCTCCTCCGCGGAAAACGACATTCCCCCCACCGACGAGAACCGCTCCAACGGTGGACTCTCGCCGGATTCCCTTGATCTGATATGTATCAACATGATCGCACCCCTTTACTACGCCTACGGACTCTCCACCGGCAAAAAGGAGTATCTCAACATCGCCGCAAATATATGGGACTCAATTCCGGAGGAGCGCAACACCATAACTCGCTCATGGCGCGCCGCCGGAATCACCGCCGACAACGCCGCCGAATCACAGGCCCTGATTCATCTGTATAAGGAATTTTGCATCAACAACCGATGCGCCGACTGCCGCTTCTTCTATCAGTTGATGCGCCGGGATATGGAGAGCGGGAGTTAGCTCCGGCTCCCTCTACATGCTACCCTGCTCTATAAGGGTGGCGACGCGGTCTATCACCGCATCGTCGTGATTCTTGTCGGGATTGAAATCGACTTTCATGTTCATGCCGAAGAATCTGCCGAAAGTCTGCCAGAAGCCGGCGCGGAACGAACCGAGAAACGCCTTCACTATATTATAGGAGGATTGGTCGGTCTCCCGGTTTATCAACTTCAGCAAGACCTTTCCCTGACCCTTGGTGAAGTTCTTTATCACAGGTTTGTATCTGTCGAAAATATCCTTCTCCAGACGCTTGAGATGCGCCTCCCGTTTCTTCTTGTCGGGGATGGTCTGGATGTACTCGTATGTCTCGCACAGCGTGGAATACGCCAACTTCGCATACGGGAGTGTCTTGCGCACATCCCTCACCGTGCGCCAATAAAACTCCTCATCCTTCTTATTCTTGAATTTCAACGGGGAATAGACGTAGAAATCCTTGAAGATAGTCATTCTGACGGTGTCTCCATAGCAATCCACGAAGTGATAATACCCACGGTAGGGGTTCACCTCTATTTTCGGCTCGGCGGAATCCTCCGCTTTCTGTGCGGACACACTGAAAGCGGCACCCGACAGCGTCGTAACCATAACGATTAACATCAAACGCAAAAGCCTCTTCATAATCTCTTTAGTATCCTAATTCAGTGGCATATACAGCGCCATACAATGACCATACAACGGCATACACCAAACAATCATCTAAGTTAATAACACCGGAGCAAGGGCAAATGTTGACTCCGGTCCGATTCTCATCAAAAGATCCAACACCGACAAATCCATATCCACATTCCTCAACGCGTCGGCGCGCAATCTCTCATAGAACTCCGGACGCGCGGTCCGCAGCCGGGAGAGCTCCGACGCGATGTCGTCGTTCCATATCATGCCGAGCGCCATGGCATGGAGTTTCGCGTTTATATCACCGAGCAGCACATTCCTCTTGTCGAGGGCGGCGGCGAGCATGGGATAGATATGCTCGAAAAAGGGCATACGCCCATACTCCGACATGAACGCCGACAAATGGGCGCGGCGCCAATCGCCATGCTCCGACACACGATGCTCCCCTCCGGGATTCCTCTTCAGCACGCCGAAGCCACCCTCTATGGGGATGGAGAGCACACGGGGCCCCGCATTGCTCTTCACCACACAGCGGTTGAGGTCATGGGAGGAAACGGCGGGCGACGCCCCGGCTATCAGCGAAGCGTACCACCGCGAGGAGGCGAGATAAGGTATTACCATTTACCCTCCGATTTGTCGGGATTAGGATTCTTGAACACACGGTCCCAACGGATTTTGCCATCGGTAAGCGCACGGTCCTCATCGAATGATATCAGGATAAGCATCGGAGAACCCACCACGTGGTCTTCGGGCACCAATCCCCAATAGCGGGAATCGGCGCTGCGGTCGCGGTTGTCGCCCATCATCCAATAATAATCCATCCGGAACGTATATTTGTCGGTGGCTTTTCCATTGATTAGGATCTCGCCGTTCTTCACCTCCAGGGTGTTACCCTCGTAGGTGCGTATGGCGCGCTCGTAAAGCGGCAGATTCTCCATGGTGAGATGAAGCGTGCCACCCTTCTTGGGAATCCAGAACTCACCCATGTTCGGACGCGTCCATCCATAGTTCGCCTCCAAGGGCCATACCCCGGAGAGATTATAGAGCATCGTCTCCGACTCCTTCACCAACGCGCCGTTCACCTGGGGCAACTTCTCCACCTGCGACTTCATTTCCGCGGTGAGGGGAAGATTGTAGTATTTCTGTCCGGTGTAGGGATCGCTGAACATCGCTCCGGCGTAATCCTCGTAGCGCACGCCCAGATCCTTCCAGACATCCTCAGCCACTGCCGTGGATACAGGGATAAGATAGTTGAATTGCACATTGCGCGGCTGCGCTATCCTCTTGCCGTTGATATAAACGTCGTCGTTAACTATCTTGAGCCGCTCCCCAGGGAGACCGATGCAGCGTTTCACATAATTCTCCCGGCGGTCCACCGGACGCCATATCAGCTTTCCGAACTTGTCGGGGTTAGACATGATGAACCGGCGCGGATTCTCCACTCCCGAAGCCTTCAACTGATGGCAGATGGCGTAGTAGTCTCCATACTTGGGGTCTATCAGTGTGGGCACGGTGTCACCTTGGGGATAGTTGAACACCACTATGTCGCCGCGTTCGATGGAGCGGATGCCCGCCAGGCGGTGATATTTCAATTGGGGATTGTCGAGGTAGCTCTTGCAATTGAGTATCGGCAAGGTATGCTGCGTCAGAGGGAAATGCACCGGAGTCTGCGGCACGCGTGGACCATAGAGGGTCTTGTTCACCCATAGGTAATCACCCACGAGCAACGATTTCTCCAGCGACGAGGAGGGTATCTCATAGTTCTGTCCGATAAAGGCGAAGATGAAATAGACCAATACCAGCGCATAGACAATCGCGTCGACCCACGTCATTATTTGGCGCACTATCGCCGACTTGGAGGACTTCCACCAGCTCCAGGGGATATATCCCGTGATATATATGTCTAAAAGCAGAAGCCACAGAAAAAGCAACCATGGATTCTGCATCCATATCACCCATAATATGAATATCACCGACACTACGCCGAAACGTATCCAGCGCGAAGGCTTCGTCGCCATTAAGCGGTCCATAAACGTCTTTCTCATTTCAATCATTTGTTAAGTTGCGCCATCATATCATCCATGGTGAAAAATCCCTTTCTCCCTTTCACCCATTCCGCCGCCAAAACAGCTCCGAGAGCGAACCCGTCGCGCGATTTGGCACTGTGGGTGATGGAGATGAAATCCTCCGGAGCGTCCCATTTCACGGTATGTATCCCGGGGACCTCACCCTCTCTGTGGCATTTGATGGGGAGCTGGTTCTCCACCACCTCCATATCGTCGGAGCCATCCTCCACAAGCTTATCCTTCCATTCCGTCAAGGCGGGGTATGAGGCGATAAGATCTTGCGCCAACGTCACCGCGGTGCCAGAGGGATGGTCGAGTTTATGGATATGGTGCGTCTCATCCATTGAGGGTTTATATTGCGCGAAGGAGTTCATGATATGCGCCAAATATTTATTCACCGCCATGAAAATATTCATTCCCACGCTATAATTGGAGCTATAGAAGAGGGTGGCTTCGCCGGCGGCGGCTTTCGCTTTCAGCGTCTCGAGCTTGTCGAGCCATCCTGTGGAACCGGAGACCACAGCCACGCCCTGACGCATCGCGCGAGAGCAGTTGTCGTATGCCTGCGTGGGGGCGGTGAACTCTATCGCCACATCCGCGCCGCGGAACGCCTCACTATCTATATCTTCCTTGTTATCAACATCAATTCGTGCCACAATTTCATGGCCCCGGGAAAGGGCGATGCGCTCTATGGCATGACCCATTTTTCCGTATCCTATAAGTGCGATTTTCATAATCACCTAAATTTTCCTATTTAAGCACGCAAATTTAGGAAACATTTTGTAAATTTGCAAGATTCGGATGGAATTAGGATAAGTTTCGAATGGAAACAGAGATAAGATACGGATGTAATTAGAGATAAGATGCGCACGAAAATTAAAGGCATAGTACTCAACATCGTGAAACATTCCGACCGGCACAACGTGGTGAACCTATACACTCCCACCCATGGAAGAATCACGTGCGTGGCGCCGGCGGGGGGACAACGCTCCAAACTGCCGCGCCTGATGCTGCTGAGCACCATAGAGACGGAGATAAACTACTCCTCCACGCGTGAGCTGCAACAGCTGCGCACCTACGCCCTTTCCGATGTCCATCCGTCGCTATACACGGATCCGATGAAAATGACAATCGCCATCTTTCTCGCCGACTTCCTCAACCATCTCCTCAAGGAGGCGCAGCCCGACGCCGGAATATGGAAATTCATCCAAGGCTCCCTCTCGCTGCTCGACATATCGCGGCTGAGTCCCAACTTCCATTTGGTGTTCATCAGCGCCATAGCCCCTTTCGTGGGGATACAGCCCGACCTTGAGGGGTGCAACTCCAACAAATGGTTTGATATGCGCGCCGGACGCTACACCGCCGTAGCACCGCCGCACAACGACTTCCTCCCTCCGGGGATGTCGCATTGGCCCTCGCTCCTTTCGCGTCTGACCTACTACAACGCCGATTGCCTGCGCCTCTCCGGGGAACAGCGCTATCAAATCCTCGAAAGCATCCTCCACTATTACGCGCTCCATATTCCGGGAATCGCTTCGATGAAGTCCCATCACGTCATGCGTGAAATCTTCACATAACCCCCACCCTTTCTAATATCTACTAACTAATATCTAATCACTACTAACTAACAACTATGTCTTCTTTCAGCAGCCGCGAGCGTCGCGGCATCATATCCCTCATCATCCTCTGCGTTGTAATCCTCTGCGTTGTAATCATATATCCCCGTGTGGCACCCGCTCCCGATGCCCGTCCCCTATACCGAGAGCTTCCGCAAACGCTCCGCCAAGACTCCGCACAAACATCACAGCAAGCCGCCGATTCAGGGGCTTCCCGCCAAGCCTCCGGAAAATCCTCAGACGCGGACAGAACCGACACAACCCGCTCCCACAAAAAACATCACCGCAAAAAATCACATAGCAAGTCCAAACACACTTCAAAAAAGGCTCCCCAACCGGAGCCGGTCAATCCTCTCGACAGGGGTCTATAATCCAATTACGCATCAGGGAAAGGTGATATATGTAACCCATCTTGAGTCAAAGCATTGTTATGTCGCGAATTATCACTACCTTTGCCCGACAAACAAAAACAACAAAAACACACAACAAAACCAACCAAAAAAACCGAATAACATGAAGAGATTAACTATCCTTTTTTTTGTGGCACTGTTTGCCATCTGCGCCAACGCATTAGAACCACAACGCGGATACAGAGGGTTCATAGAGTGGGACAACAACATCGCACGCTATAATTACGATGTAGTCGGCGCACAAACAGATTATTTCACCGGATTATCAACCTCCCACGGTTATCAAATCAACAAAAACCTATTCGTCGGAGCCGGTCTTGCATTTGACCGCAACGTGGATTTCGACGAATGGATATTACCTGTGTATGCTCAAGTCCGCACAGATCAGAATTGGGGCGGCTACACTCCGTTTGGGGACCTACGTATAGGCTATAACCTTACTGATGGCGGCGGAATATTTTTCTCACCGACAGTGGGATACAGATTTAACTGGGGACGCAGATTGAATCTGAATGTAGGTGTCGGCCTCACCTTGAGAGGTTATGGCGTAGATAATTATTATGTCAATATTTATGAAATCGGGGAGAATGGCTATTACGGCGAATTGACTTACCTTGGCAGAAGCCATAAGGTTAAGGCCATGTTCAATTTCCGCATCGGAATAGACTTCTAACCGTAAACAAACTCGGAATGGCAAGGAATGGCAATCATAAAGTAGGTGTGCTCATCGTCAGCATCAATAATTGCATTCCACATTCATAATTCCTCACTCCCCGATCACCCATCGGTCAACGGTACGCGTGGAGGTGGAGAAGTTCACACCCACCTTGACAACCTTGCGTCCGTCGGTAAGGTATGGGGCGGCATAGCCGCGTTCCTCTATCTGACGCAATGCCTCCTCGGGGGTGGAGTCTATCTTAATCTCTATGACGTAAATATACTTCCATGTCTTGACCACAACATCAGTCGCCCCTTTCGCACTGCGCACCTCGGCGGAAACCTCCTTGTGCAGCAGGTGGAAGAAGAAAAAGAAGAAGCGGTGGTAGTATGCCTCCGTTTTCTCGGCATCCTCCAAGATATTCTTGTCGCCGCGCATATAGGGTATGGAGGCGAGTATTGACTGAAGCAGCCCCATC
>CAYQMV010000055.1:0-14270 GCA_964418705.1 uncultured Sangeribacter sp. | reverse complement strand
AGAAGTTGTAAGAGATAACGGCGAAAGCACCGGTGCAGATACCGAAGGCGGTGTTGACAAGGGCCTCAGAGATACCGGTGGAGAGCTCGGTGGAGTCAGGTGAACCTGAGTTTGCGAGGGCTTGGAATGATTTGATCATACCCATCACAGTTCCGAGAAGTCCGACAAGTGTACCAAGAGTGGTCAATGTTGCCACGATAGGAAGGTTTTGTGACAATGAAGGCATCTCAAGAGCGGTAGCCTCCTCCACTGTGTTGCGGAGTGTGGTGAGTTTTTGCTCTTTGCTCAAAAGATCGTTGGATTCCATCTCACGATATTTCACCAATGTGTTGTAAACCACTGATGCTACAGAACCTTTTTGATCTTTGCAACGTTTCATTGCGCCTTCGATGTTGTTGGCAGCGAGATCTTTCTTAATCTCTGCAACGAATTTTGTGGTATTGCCTTTACCGGCAGCGGAACGCATTGCAATCCAACGCTCGATAGAAAGCACAATCACAGTAAGCAACAAAGTCATAAGGATAGGTACGATGAATCCACCCTTATATACTGTGCCGAGAAGGTTGAGGGGGTGACCACCTACGGGATCGTTGCCTTCGAAGTTGCTGGGGTTACCCATGACAAACAAGAAGATGCATACGCCGCATACCAAACATGCGAGAATCACGAGGAACGCGCTACGGATACCGCGAACATTGCTGATTTTCTCTTCTTTCTTTACAGCGGGCTTAGGCGCTGTCTTAGGATTTTGAGCTTCCATAATTCAATAAAAACTGTTTTTGATTAGTTATTTTTTTAATGTTGTTTAGTTCTTTGTTATTATTTCAAATTAGTAACGCAATAGGGACACACCCCAGGATTTTTCTTTTTTGTCTGATAGTATATCCCATTGCTCCGTTGCTATTCAATCAACTTTGCAAAATTAATAAATAATTCCGCAAATGCAACTATTAGCTAATCGAAAAATATTTTCTTTTGGCTAAAATATGTTGCACAACATATTTTTGGTTGCAAAATAACACTCGGAGGGGCTGGCTCCCTATTTGCATTACCCCTAATCTGTCGTATGTGCTATGCCTCGCCTTTCACCGCTGCCACGCCGGGAAGCACCTTACCCTCGATAGCCTCGAGCAACGCACCGCCACCGGTGGACACATAGCTTACGCGGTCGGCAAGACCGAATTTGTTGACACATGCCACGGAGTCACCGCCGCCGACCAATGAGAAAGCGCCGTTTTCTGTAGCCTCCACAATCGCCTCGGCGATTGCACGGGAGCCGGTGGTGAACTTATCAAACTCAAACACTCCGGCGGGACCATTCCAAAGAATAGTTTTCGCGGGAAGAATAGCGGAGCGGAAAGCCTCGATTGTCTTAGGTCCGGCATCCATACCCTCCCAGCCCTCGGGGATATCGTTGGAAAGGCATACCTGTGTGTTGGCATCGTTGGAGAACGAATCAGCAGCCATGCAGTCTGTGCCGAGAACGAGGTTCACATTCTTCTCTTTCGCTTTGGCGATGATGTCAAGAGCCAATTGAAGCTTGTCGTCCTCACAAATGCTCATACCGATTTTGCCACCCATAGCTTTAGCGAAAGTATAGGTCATGCCACCGCAAAGAATCAAATTGTCCACCTTGTCCATCAAGTTCTCAATGATACCGATTTTGGTAGACACTTTGGAACCACCCATGATTGCAGTGAAGGGGCGTTTGATATTTTTAAGGATATTGTCCACGGCTTTCACCTCTTTCTCCATGAGGTAGCCGAGCATTTTGCTATCCGCATCGAAATAATCGGCGATAACAGCTGTCGACGCATGTTTGCGGTGAGCGGTTCCGAAAGCGTCGTTCACGTATACGTCAGCGTAGCCTGCGAGAGTTTTGGCAAACTCCTTCTGGCTCTTTTTCATTTCAGCGGCAGCCTCTTTGTATGCGGGATCCGCTTTGTCAATACCCACAGGTTTGCCCTCCTCCTCGGGATAGAAACGAAGGTTCTCGAGAAGAAGCACCTCGCCGGCTTTCAATGCGGCGGCGGCATCGGCGGCTTTGGCGCAATCAGGAGCGAATTTCACCTCCGCGCCCAACGCTTTAGCCACAGCTTCACGGATCTGACCCAAGCTAAGTTTCATGTTTACTTTACCTTTAGGTTTGCCCATGTGCGACATTACGATCAAGCTTCCGCCGTCCGCTAATATTTTTTTAAGTGTGGGGAGCGCACCACGAATACGAGTGTCGTCTGTGATGTTTCCGTTCTCATCCAAGGGTACGTTGAAATCGACCCTAACTATCACCTTTTTTCCGGCGAAGTTATAAGAATCCATGTTTGCCATTTCTTGTTTTTCTATTATTTTTATCTTAAAATTTTTCCTGTTAACTACGACATTCCCTTACAAGATGAACGTCACACATAATTAGATTACGTGAATGGCACGCTATTTATTATGTGTGTCTTTACACTTTAATCAAAATGCCGACTTTCAAGTCACTTTTAACTATACATTTCATTTATCGCTGCAAAATTAAAAATTTTTGTGCAAACTGCAATCACATCGCCTAATTTTATTATCATCACAACTTCGCAAGTTGACATATTCTTCTTAATTTTGCACTATGAACACTAAGACAAGAGATTCCAAGGAAGCGGTCACGCTATTATATAAAGCCACTTTCGGCACCGAACCGGCATCAATCACGAAGCTCCCCCAATCGGGTTCCTCGCGCATATACTATAGGATTACGCACACCGAAACGCTGCGATATGTGCATGGCGCGACGATCTTAGGTGCGTTCAACTCCAATATGCAAGAGAACTTGAACTTCATCCGTCTCGCCGATTTCTTCAACGCCAACGGCATCGACACACCCCGAATAATAAGCGTGAAGCCGGAGTTCCCCGACTGCTACCTTCTCCAGGATTTAGGAGATGCCACCCTATTCTCCATTCTCGGCAAACTCAACGAAAAAGAGACGGAAGCGGCGGTGGAGGGCGCCTTGTCGGAACTGGCGCACCTTCAAACGCTCCCCGGGATTAAAGATATCGTCGATAAATGCAACGCCCCATTCAACGCCACCATGGTGATGGGCGACCTCAATTATTTCAAATATTGTTTTCTCAAACCTATGGGCGTGGACTTCGATGAAGAGGGTCTGCAAGCCGACATGGAAAAGTTTTGCGATGATATTCTCGCACTGCCACACGACATGTTCGGGTTCATGTACCGTGATTGTCAGAGCCGCAACGTGATGTTTCACGACGATAAATTATATTGGATTGACTTTCAAAGCGGACGCAGGGGGCCGTGCGCCTACGACGCGGTGTCGTTCCTATGGCAAGCACGCGCCGGATTCTCAATGGAGTTCCGCGAAACGATGGCTCGCCATTATGCGACGGAGTTTTCACGCCGCTCCGGCAGCGATGTGGAAAGTGTGCTCGACGCATACCACAAACTAATTCCGCTACGGGTGCTGCAAACTCTCGGGGCATACGGCTTCCGCGGCCTCATGGAGAACAAACAGCATTTCATACAAAGCATTCCACAAGGGCTGAAGAACCTTGAAGCGGCACTGCCCCTATTAGAAAGCTATCCCGCCCTTCAAGCGGGGTGCCGCGACGCTATCGGCAGATGGCACGAGCTAAACCCATCCGAAGATACAAGTTCCAAAGACATCCTGACTGTGAGAGTGGAGAGCTTCTCCTACCGCAAGGGATACCCTCGAGAGACATCGGGCAACGGCGGAGGCTTCATTTTCGATTGCCGCTATATGCATAATCCGGGCTTGTATGAGGAATACAAACCGCTGACGGGACGCGACGAGCCGGTGATAAAATTCCTTGAAGAACAGGGGGAGGTGCAGATATTCATACGCAATTGTGAGAGTATGGTGTTCCCCGCAATTGAGAAGTATCTAAAAAGGGGATTCACAAATCTCTATATAGGTTTTGGCTGCACCGGAGGAAGACACCGCTCGGTATATAGTGCGCAACATTTGGCGGAATCCATACACCATCACTATCCGCAAGTAAACGTGGTGCTAAACCACCGCGAACATAATATACGTGAAATCCTAAATTAACGGCTAAAATTAACGACTAAACATCATGAAAGCATTTATACTGGCGGCGGGGTTAGGCACACGACTCAAGCCATGGACTCTGTCTCATCCGAAAGCACTGGTTCCGATTAACGGCACGCCGATGCTTGAATTGGTGGTTAAAAATCTGATACGCCAAGGATTCAACGACATCACCATCAACATCCACCACTTCGGAGAACAAATCATTGAGTTCCTGAAATCACATAACTTCAATGCTAAAATAGCGATAAGCGACGAACGCGGCAAACTCCTCGACACCGGCGGGGCACTCGTGGGAGCGATGCCACACACCTGCTGCGACGACGCGCCCATACTCGTACACAACGTCGACATACTATCCAACGCCGACCTTGCCGGCTTCTATACATCCCACATTAATGGTGATGCCGACGCGTCCCTTTTGGTAAGCGACCGCAACTCCACACGGTGCCTGCTACTCGATTCCGACAACCGTCTCCGGGGATGGACAAACCTCACCACCGGAGAGGTGAAACCGTCATCCCTCTCCGCAAAAGAGACCACGCAGCTTATTCGTATGGCGTTCAGCGGCATCTACATAGTGACTCCACGGCTATGCTCCGCCATGGAACGCACATACCGCGGCACTCCGTTCCCCATAATGGATTTTCTTCTCTCCACCTGCGGCGACCGCCACTACAAAGGCATCACCACTCAAAATCTCGAAGTCCTCGACATCGGGAAACCCGAGACCCTTCGCAACGCCGCGGCATTCATGGAGAAACTTAATACAATCACAGGAATCTAAAATCCGATCAAAGTCTCATTCTCCCAACTCTAATTGATTTTTCACTAATGTGTAATAGTCTCCGTGTAAAGATATTAATTCCTCATGTGTGCCACACTCCTTGATAGAACCATTCTCCATATAAATGATTCTATCTGCATTTTTCACAGTGCTCAATCTATGGGCAGCCACTACCACAGTCCTTCCTTTCTTATATTCTTCAAGATTAGACAAGATTCTTGACTCATTAATTGCATCCAACGATGATGTGGCCTCATCTAAGAAAAGAATATCAGGATTCTTATATAGAGCCCTGGCTATAAATAAACGCTGCTTTTGTCCTCCACTCAATTCAATACCTGAAACACCTATTTTTGTCATATAACCCATTGGCAATGTCGATATAAAGCCATCCAAACAAGCCTTTTCCGCCGCATAGATAGCTCGATGTATATCAGGATTCTCATCCGATAAAGCGATGTTTGACAATATTGTTCCAGAAAATATCATCCCATTCTGCATCACAACGCCACATCTTCGCAGCCAATCATCATCAACCACATCGATCAAATTTTTACCATTCACCTCAACCATTCCACACTGCGGAACAAAAAGTCCAAGAAGAATCTTTATCAACGTAGTTTTCCCACAACCACTGGCACCAACTATAGCGGTGGTTTTCCCTCGCTCCACAATAAACGAGATGTCTTTAAGTACGTACGGAGATGATCCACCTGGATACTTAAACCATATATTCTTAAGTTCTATATTCTTAAAAGAATCACTTACACATTGAGTTCTGACACGAGGGCATGATGACAACACCTCCTCAACCCTTTCATAAGACATTGAAGCATCCTGAACCATATTAATTGAAGATAGAATATTCGCCACAGGAGATGACAAACGACCCACAATGTAACTCACAGTCATCATCACACCTATGGTCATATTACCTTTAATCACCATCGTAGCACATATACCAATGATTCCGACATCCTTTAATCTACTTAATAACGTATTTCCACAACTAAGACACATCCTTAGAAACGTAGACTTCATAGATAACTTATTTATTTTTTCCTGCACAAGATTCCATACAGATATTCTTACATATTGGGCATTATTGGTCTTAATTTCCGACATACCATACACAAGTTCATATAAATTATTTCTATTCTCCGACACAAGAGCATTGTTGGCATAATCAATCTCTCTACGCCTACGCAAAAAGGTGGCAGTCCACACCACTCCAACAAGAGATAATAATGCAAAAATTATAAAAACAAAAACATTATAGTATATAAGCATCCCGGAAAAAACCAAAATATTTAAACTCGTGAACAAAAACATGTCAGGGACACTTATCAAAAAATTCTTTATTCTATACTGATCTTCCGTCTTTTGGATTAAATCCGAATTTACCTTTCGTTCAAAAAAAGACAAGGGCAGTCGAATCAATTTTTTCAAATACTCATTCATCAACGAAACACTCAGTCGGAGACTCAATTTTGTCAAAATCACGTCAACTACAGATGTGGACAAAAAGCTTCCAAGACCTACAAACAACTGCCCCAACACCAACAGCCAGACCAATGATATATTCTTCGTGGAAATCCCATCATCTATTGTATGTTGCAATATCAGAGGCAATAGTATATCAGCCGCAATCGCTATCATTGAGAATAAAATCACATATAAAAATTCCTTTTTATTTTTTGAAAGAGATTTCTTCATCAATGAAAGGAAACCACACTTAACACTATCCTTTTCAAATTTCAAAGAATCAAACTCCGGTTTTGGCTCCACTAACACAGACAATCCTCTTTGTCCACCATTAATCCACATCTTTGAAAAATGTGATTCATCAATACGCACCTTCCCTTTTGATGGATCAGCTATATAAAACCATCCTTTATTTATCTTATATAAAACGACAAAATGGTTCTGGTTCCAATACAAAATAGATGGCAACGGCATACGATGAATATCTTTTAATGGCACCTTGGCGGCGACAGCATGAAGACCTACACTTCCACATGCATCTGTTATATCCTTTATTGAAACACCGAGTCTATTGACATCACATATCGATCGCAAATATCTAAGAGAGACACTCTTCCCATAATATTTGGCAATCATTCTAATACAAGTTATCCCACAATCAGCTTGCTCTAATTGTTGATACGCCTTAAATCGAAATCCACCCTTGATTCTCATTATTCAACACTCAAAATAAATACAGATCAACCACTGTATTTAAACGTCTCTAATTATCCGTCTTCACAATAAATATCTGTATTCAAATCTTTTCAAGACAATATCGTCCATCTGCTCTTCGGTATAGCCATATAGACACTCATCCGTTTCGCTGTGATCCATAGCCTGCCTACGACAACCACCACCACATAAAGGTGCAATCCTACACGTATGGCAGCATTTCTTACTAAATTTTGACCCCATAAGTCGTTCGATATAGCAATTATCCCACACTACAGAGCCATCATGGGCAAGACACCCACTACGATTTGATTTAGTGAACTCACGCGCAGTACAATTAAAGACATCTCCATTGTAGTTTATCAACAGATTATTTCGTTTGTCTCCATAACAAGAATCATTCACCATATTAAAAACGTAATGTGTAGAAACGCTATAACCAATAGACTTAAGATTACGTGAATAAGCAAAAATCCTTTCTGAGATAGAATCCCTCGCCGACACATCCTGCCAAACACGTTGAAAATCAATATGGATGTATTTTCTTTCTTCCTCTCTAAAATCCCTTATATCCTCAATTACAGAGGATATGCTGTCAACATTCTCCCTTGTATAGTTAATCCTCAACACAACACTAATTCCTGCCTTTACCAACATTCTCACATTAGCAAGAATTTTAGAATAAGTACCACATTCATCGATGAACCTAACCTTATCATGGTGTTGCCGTCCTCCATCCAACGTGATTTGAAATCCCACATTTTCATATTGCTCTAAGAAATTCACAATTTTTTCTGAAACCAAATATCCGTTGGCGGTGAAGTGTATTCCATAATCCACACCCTTTTCATGGCACAAAGTAGTCATATACGTGATAATCGGCTTACAAACACTATCAAAACACAACAATGGTTCCCCTCCGAAAAAAGAGAGCTTATACAACTTCAAATTATCATTACAATTCAAACATTGCTCTATGAATTTCATAGTAGCGGATATAGTCTCATTTCCCATCATAGTATTTGCATGATGATGCTCATAACAATACCAACATTTAAAATTGCAGAACATTGTGGGATTTATATGAAGATTGAAAACAGAATCATCATTATCAATTTCTTCAATCCTCTTTGCAAGCATAGCAACCTCGTCAACGTTATCATCTACAATAGCACCTATCGAACGAAGCCTACTACTCAATTCCGGTTCCAATGAATTTAAATCAATATCGACAGATGGCAACACAGTAGCTGTGGCAACGACAAAATTATCTGTCATTCCATTATAGACCACTATTTTGTCGTCACCAATCCTAACAACTGTGTTATATATGCTCAGTTTCATTTTTGCCTAATAAACACTGTCTAATTTTGTTCTTGACTTATCCTCGGCACCACTTACAGACTTATGCCCAAAGGTGTAGGAGCCAGAGATAGACAAGGAAACTCCCGGTTTCTTAATATTACTAACAAAATTATAACCATCCGACGTATAATTCTCACGCTTTGGGCCAAAACATATATCCCCGACACCGATAGATATCGTAGCGCCACAACTGAATTGCTTCTTAAGAGATATATCCGTCATATTATCCCATCCGGGATGATTACGGGTCAAGTTCTTATCCGGAGACGTAACCATACTGAATAACTCAAGTATTAATCTATGACGTCTTGATATCACGACATTGTTAGTGAACATAATCAAGACAGAAAATGTGTCATAGTCGAAAACTCTGCCACTTGAGAAGCGATTCACATTAGCCAAAGTAGCTCTTACTTGGGCATTCACATACCACGTATTTTTAAACAACACGTTATAGTAGGATCCTTGGATATCATAAAAGTTGCCGGAACTGCCATTATCAGTATAACTTACAGTTTTTCCGTCATCCGAATAGGTGCTGTATGTCGCATATATTCCAGAACTATGCCTATACGATAAACTTAACGCATAATTCCGTAGGAACGAATAATACAATTCCGCACGATACGAGTATGTTGGATCAATATCCGCACTCCCGACAGAATATCTATTCTCCGTATCCCAACTTTTGAAAGTGCTACGTCGAGAATATTCCGGTCGTAAAACACTCTTCGACAAGTTTAACGATATATTCTGAATACCCTTTGGTATATCCAAGCTGAAGCTCATCGAAGGGAATAAGTCGGTGTAATCATTCTTGCTAACATCATGACTCAAGCCATAAGATTCATTGTTATTATGAGTTGTTTCCAATCTAAGTCCCACCTTTGTGGAAAAAATAGAACTCCATTGACGGAAATAACTCACATAAGCAGCACCTACCGTTTCTTTATACACATAGCGTCCGCTGTCTTCATAATAGTCATAGTCTTTGTCTGTTTTAGATGTGTATACATCGCCACCCAAATCCATTCTACTTCTATCGCCGAAAACTAAACGATATGACGGACTCACATGAAGGCAACCGCTCCATATATCTAATTTCTGAAATTTCTTTTCACCATTGAAAAACTGATCCTCATCCGACTGCGAATTCTTGAAAGAATAGTCCGCGGAAATATCAAAACTGGAGCCACGATCATCTGTCTTTATATTGTAATACGCCACAAATCCGGAATCCAAATTAGGCAAACCGAACTTAGCTTTAGACACAAAACGAGAATAAGAGTCCCATGTTCCATCCTCCGTGACATAGTTTAGATTCGAATAAGTTCCGGTCTTATTCCTGGAATCAGAAAGCACGAACGACACTCCAACTACACTTTTTGATGTAATATCATAAGTAGCACTGAAATTCAGCCCGGCTCGGAGTCTCGAATAGGTGTACTCATCATCACTCGTCACGGTTCTATTCAAAGTCGGGTATTCGTACACTATGTTAACAGATTCCTTACTATTAAAATCCCTCAAAAAAAGATTGCCGGAAGCATTGAACCTACCCTTGGAATATCCAAGCCACAAAGACCCTCTCGGTGTTACACGCTCATTATGATAAGTCACATCCGCAGAAACTCGTCCAACAATACCCTGGTCCGGGTAATCTATTATCACATTAACAATACCATTAGTTTCCGATGCCCTATTTTTACTTCCCGGCTCAGTAATAATTTCGACCTTCTTTATATATGACGGAGGGAGAGACTTCAACATCGACAACACATCTACCTGCGGCATAATTGGACGGCGCCCATTTATAAAAATCACAGAATTACCTGTCTTACCCATAATCTGAGCACCACCATCTCCAACGGACAGCAATGGAACGTACTTCAATAAATTTAGACCATCAGTGACATCCTTGGCCAATCCGTTAGGAACAAATGTGAACTTGCCCGCTTCATGACTCAACACAGGACGCTTGGCTGTAACCACAAACTCAGCAAGTTCAGACTCCACAGGTGTCATTACAACGTCAGAGCCATCCCCAGAGACATTCAACAATTTTTTTTCATAACCCCAGCACTCAATAGACAACAAATATTCAGAATTAGGGCATCCCCTGAACTCAAATTTCCCATTTTCATCAGACAACTGCGCATCCACACATATAGAATCCGGCAACTGCAACAATGCCACAGTGGCATTAACCACCGCCTTTCCATCAGTGTCCGTCACACTTCCACTTATCGTCTTCCCCATAGCGCACAAATAGGAACACAATATTAACACTATCAACAATACAAATCGGTCTGTTTTCATAAATTTATGATGTTTGATAAGTTATATATTCGCAGCACTTAGTTCCACAAGCTACACATCAAATCCACCATTCATGAGAGAACGACTATAGTAGCTCACCACATTTCATGGACGACAATAAACAGTCGTCCATGAAACATATCAGTTCTAAGACACACACGAAGTCTCAAAGTTTGTGAGAATCGGCTTGTTGGAACAACTTATATTTGTACTATCCACGCAAGCATTTCCATAGTTAATACAACCTGAGTTCGTCAAAGCACAAGCTGACGCAACACTATTCTTACACCCATCATTTGAAACAGTAGTAGTGCCTGAGCTACCACCCAACAAAGACATCTCTGAAGTCAATACCACAGACTGCTGAGCCAATGGCAGAGAACTATCGACTAAACTATCGATAAAATTCTCCATTTTAGAATATTTCTCCATTTTACTATAATTTAGTTTTGCAAATATACAAACACTCAAGTACATACCATCCATGAAACATGTTAAATAAATTAAAAATTATCATAACAAGAATATAGTAAAGAACCAGCAGCGATACATGGTAAAAAAAAGCGACTTAGCAAACAAACACTAAGCCGCTTAACATAAATCTTAATTCTATTCCTAAAAGCATTTAGCCATCTGCTCCTGAAGTTTCTTGGCCTCACGGGCGGCGGCTTGTGCGAAATCATCGCCTGACGAAGCATAGATGATACCGCGCGATGAATTTACCAACAGACCGCAGTCGGGAGTGAATCCATAACGGCACACTTCCTCAAGGCTGCCACCCTGGGCGCCTACGCCGGGGACAAGCAAGAAGCTATCTGGGACAATCTCACGAATGCCACCGAGCATCTCCGCTTTTGTGGCACCCACCACATACATCATGCTCTCCTCGTCAGCCCATTGCTTCGAAACCTTAAGCACCCTCTTATAAAGAGGTTCTCCGCCGGCATCCTCCACCATTTGGAAATCACGGCTACCACCATTGGAAGTGAGGGCGAGAAGAATCACCCATTTACCCTTATCCTTATACTCAAGGAAAGGTGTGACGGAATCCTCACCCATATAGGGAGCCACGGTGACCGCATCAACGTCCATATCCTCAAAAAAGGCGCGCGCATACATTTTGGACGTGTTTCCTATGTCGCCGCGTTTGGCATCGGCGATGACGAACTTGTCGGGATAATTCTCCTTGATATATTTGCAAGTGAGCTTCAAAGCCTCCCAGCCCTCCATGCCCTGACATTCATAAAACGCAGCATTGGGCTTGTACGCCGCAGCATAAGGAGCGGTGGCATCAATGATTGCCTTGTTGAAAGCGAAAATCGGGTTCTCATCCCCCTTCACGCACTCGGGGAGTTTCTTTATATCCGTGTCAAGTCCCACACATAGGAAACTCTTGCGGCTCTTGATATTCTCTATAAGTTCTTTACGTGTCATATTAAGTACAAATTATAATTCAGCACTCTTAAGTTTCTCAGCGTTCTCCGCCACAATAAGATGGTCGATGCAATCCTGGATATCGCCATCCATAAACGCCGGAAGGTTATAAATGGTATAGCCTATACGATGGTCCGTGATACGTCCCTGCGGATAATTGTAGGTGCGTATCTTCGCCGAGCGATCGCCGGTGCTCACCATTGTTTTTCGTTTGGAGGCTATGTCGTCCACATACTTTTGATGTTCCTTATCATAAATGAAAGTACGCAAGCGCGACAAAGCGCGTTCCTTGTTCTTAGGTTGGTCACGGGTCTCCGTACACTCAATAAGAATCTCCTCCACCTCGCCGGTATTTGGGTTCTTCCAATTGTACCTCAGGCGTACTCCCGACTCCACCTTGTTGACGTTCTGACCGCCGGCGCCCCCGCTTCGGAAAGTGTCCCAACGGATTTCTCCCTCGTGGATTTCCACCTCGAAAGCCTGCGCCTCCGGGAGCACAGCCACAGTGGCGGCGGAGGTGTGTACCCTACCCTGAGTTTCTGTGACAGGGACACGCTGCACACGATGCACCCCCGACTCATATTTCATCAAGCCGTAGCATCCCTCCCCCGAAAGGGTGAAGATAATCTCCTTATATCCACCGGAAGCCCCTTCGGAAACCGAAGAAACGGCGAGGGACCAACCTTTGGACTCGGCATATTTCTGATACATCCGGAAGAGGTCTCCGGCAAACAGGGCCGCCTCATCACCGCCGGTGCCTCCGCGAAGCTCCACGATGCAGTTCTTGGAATCATCGGGATCCGCGGGGATAAGCAGCAGTTTAATCTCCTCCTCCATCTTTGGAAGTTCTTTCTCTGTAGCGTCGAGCTCCTCACGCGCCAACAGACGCATCTCCTCGTCGGATTCGTTGGCGAGGATACTACGGCTCTCTTCATTGGAATTGAGAAGCGAGCGGTAACGCTCCGTAGCTTTTACTATTTTCTCTAAATCGTGGTATTCCTTGGTGAGTCTCACATATCTCTTCTGATCGGTAATCACATCCGGATCAGTGATTAATGTGGACACCTCCTGATAGCGTGCCTCCAAACCTTCGAGGCGTTCAAGTAATGAGGGTGATGCCATATTATTTTAGAAATTTATGCGAAGTTACTAATTTTCCACGAAATAGGGGCTATAGATGAGCGTTAATGACAAAAAGAGATGTAAAATTGAGGAACAACAGGGTCTGAAAGAATGGAAACAAAAAGAAAAAAACAACGAAAGGTTGTGTGAATCAACAAAAAACATTACCTTTGCAGCCGGATTTCGGAGACCCGGTCGAAGATAATCCGCAAAATAAAAAAACAAAACAATAACTAATCAAAAAACGGCAAGTTTATGGCAGTAAAGATCAGATTACAACGTCAAGGCCGCAAAGGCTATGCGTTTTATCCCATCGTAATCGCTAATAGCAGGGCGCCACGTGATGGCAAATTTATTGAAAGGATAGGTTCATATAATCCGAACACTAATCCTGCTACAGTAAATTTGGACTTCGACCGCGCTTTGTATTGGATTGAAACCGGTGCGCAACCCACCGACACAGTACGCAACATTCTTTCACGCGAAGGAGTGATGATGATGTGGCACCTCCGTGGTGGTGTGAAAAAAGGTGCGTTCACCGAAGAGGAAGCACAACGCCGTTTTGAGGCTTGGAAAGCAGGACGTGAGAAAGCTAACGCCACTGTGAAAGCACAAAACGATGCTAAAGCCGCTGAAGACAAGAAAACCCGTCTTGACGCCGAAGCAGAGAAGAACAAAGCTCGCGCTGAAGCATTGGCAAAAAAGAAAGCTGAGAAAATCGCTGCTGAGGAAGCAGCTGCAAAAGAGGCTCAAGAAGCCGAGAATGCGGCTGAAGCAGCTGAGGCTCCGGCTGAGGCTTAAAAAGAATTTTGAACTGTGCGAGCATTTTTACACCGAAAAGCTTGCACAGTTCAAAAATACTTCTTAACTTTGCACCGCAATTCGGAAAACATCTTTCACAAAAAGACAAATCCGATATATGGCGAATTAGTGTAGCGGTTAGCACGCCACCCTCTCACGGTGGAGACTCGG
>CAYQMV010000054.1:0-14382 GCA_964418705.1 uncultured Sangeribacter sp. | reverse complement strand
AGAGCACAACACTTTTAATGTTGGGGTCCTGGGTTCGAGCCCCAGGCGGATCACTAAGCCATAAGATATGGTATTTTTGATTTAACATCACCACTTTAGGATGATTCGCTAGCTCAGCTGGTAGAGCACAACACTTTTAATGTTGGGGTCCTGGGTTCGAGCCCCAGGCGGATCACCAAGAAGTCCGAACTTCCATCGCAAAACGCTAAAAATCACTTGATTTTTAGCGTTTTGCATTTTTACCCACAAGTGGGAAAATCCAGGGAAGGACCTTAAGGTGACACTGGACAACAGTCATACTGATTTCAAGCCTAATTGCAATATAGGGCTTAATCGTAATATGGTAGGAAAAAATCGCTCTAATCTTCATTATTTCATTCAACACCCCCGCCATACTGGATAAAATAGCATGTTTTTTATCCAATACAAAGAATTAACTGGATAAATTTATTAATCTTGCCACTTACCTTCTCTCAAACTTCTGCAATTCTATTTCAGTGCCAACGAACTCCACTGCGACACTCTCCTCGTCATCACCAACAACAAAGCGGAACAAACCGAATGGGAAGGAACGTGGGAGTGGGTCCAATTGTGGGAGCGAAAACGAATTTGTGTAATTGAAATAAAAGCGATAACTTTGCTTACTTAAAACACACCCATACGAAATGGAAGAGAAACTCCCCATAAATAATAGCGGAGCAGGGGGCTATGACGATGATTCAATACGCACTCTGTCGTGGAACGAACATATACGCCGCCGCCCGGGAATGTATATCGGAAAACTCGGCGACGGCACACATCAAGAGGATGGCATCTACGTGCTGGTGAAAGAGGTGATTGACAACTCTATCGACGAGTTCAACATGGGAGCCGGCAAACGTATCGACATCACTATCACCGAAGAGGGTGTGGTGTCGGTGCGCGACTATGGCCGTGGCATCCCCTTGGGGAAAGTGAAAGACGTGGCGTCGGAAATCAACACCGGCGGCAAATTCGATGATAAAAACTTCAAGAAATCCGTGGGTCTGAACGGCGTTGGTCTCAAAGCCGTCAACGCACTATCGGAATGGTGCGACGTGGCAAGTGTACGCGACGGACAACGCGTGGAAGTGAAATTCAAATGCGGGGCTGTGGAATCGGAATCCGATCCCACTCCCACCGATGAACCGAACGGCACCTCCGTAAGCTTCTACCCCGACGCGGCATTGTTCACAAACTTCAAGTTCAACCTTGATTTTGTGAAAACAATGGTGAACAACTACACATACCTCAACGCCGGACTGAGCATATACCTCAATGGACAACGCTATTTCTCACGCTCCGGACTTCTCGATCTACTGAAAGAGAACCTCACCTCCGAACCTCTCTACCCTATCATCCATCTTAAAGGGGATGACATAGAAATCGTACTCACCCACACCGACCACTATGGAGAGGAGTACTACTCTTTCGTCAACGGACAACACACCTCGCAAGGAGGCACCCACCTCACCGCATTCCGTGAAGCGGTGTCGCGCACCATCAAAGAGTTCTCCGGCAAAGGATACGAATACTCCGACATACGCAACGGCATCGTCGCCGCGGTGAGCGTGAGAATACAGGAACCGGTGTTTGAATCACAAACAAAAACACGTCTCGGCAGCCGCGAAGTGGCTCCGGGAAGCAGCCTGACTATTAATAAGTTCATCGGTGACTTCATCAAGAAAGAACTTGATGACTATCTCCACAAAGACACCGAAACAGCGGAGATCATGCTCGCCAAAATAGCCACCACCGAGAAGGAGCGCAAAGCTATGGCGGGAGTGGCGAAACTCGCACGCGAACGCGCCAAGAAAGTGAGCCTACACAACAAGAAGCTCCGCGACTGCCGCATACACTACAACGACACCATAAAAGGGAGTCCCGACAACGACCGCCGCGATGAATCAGCGATATTCATCACTGAGGGTGATTCCGCATCCGGCACAATCACCAAGGTACGCAACGCCGAAACACAGGCAGTATTCTCACTACGCGGCAAACCGCTGAACGCCTACGGCATGACCCGTGAGGTGGTATACAAAAACGAAGAGTTCAATCTCCTTCAAGCGGCACTCAACATCGAGGAGGGCATCGAAGGGCTGAGATACAATAAAGTGATTATCGCCACCGATGCCGATGTGGACGGCATGCACATACGCCTCCTCATCATCACTTTCTTCCTAATGTTCTTCCCCGACCTAATCAAAAAGGGACACGTACATATACTACAGACACCTCTATTCCGCGTGCGCGACAAGCGCCTCACCAAACGAAAAGCGAAATCCAAAGCTGAGAAAGAGGAGGAAAAATCCACCTTCTATTGCTACAGCGACGAGGAAAGGGAGACAGCGATACGCACGTTGGGCAACAACGCCGAGATTACCCGATTCAAAGGTCTGGGTGAGATAAACGCCTCGGAGTTCGCCGACTTCATCGGTCCGGAGATGCGCCTCGACACCGTGAAAATCCGCAAAGGGGATTCCGTGGACAAACTCCTGGAGTTCTACATGGGCAAGAACACCCCCGACCGACAAAATTTCATCATTGACAACTTAGTAGTGGAAGAGGAGGAATAAATCATGCGCACAGCAATTTTCCCGGGAAGCTTCAACCCATTCACCGCCGGACACGCCGACATAGTGGAACGCGGCCTCGCCATCTTCGACAAGGTGGTGGTGGCGATAGGATGCAATCTCGAAAAACCGGAAGCCATGGCAAAAGCCAACGACAACCTCAACGCCATACGCCGGCGCTATGCCGCCGAGCCGCGCGTGGAAGCAATGATATACCACGGACTGACAGTGGACACCGCCAAAGAAATCGGCGCCGGGTTCATACTCCGCGGGGTGAGAACACACGCCGACTACGAATATGAACTGAACATGGCTGATGTCAACAGAAAGCTATCGGGCATAGACACCGTAATCCTTACAGCGCGCCCGGAACTCGCATGCTTCTCAAGTTCAATCATACGTGAACTCAACAAATATGGAAGGACATTAGAAAACCCAAACGACGAAAGAAAATGAAAAAACTGCTAATAGCAATTCCCATAGTATGCGCGCTCTGCGCCATCACAAACGCCGGAACATTGATTCCCGCCAAGAAATTGCAAATCGCCGAAGCCCTGATCACCAACTACTACGTAGACACCCTCAACGAGGATAAACTTGTGGAGGATGCCATAGTAGGGATGCTTAAAGAGCTCGACCCCCACTCCACATACTCCAACGCCGAGGAAACAAAAGAGATGACCGAACCCCTTGAAGGGTCATTCTCCGGCATCGGCATCACTTTCAATATGAACCAAGACACCCTTTACGTGTTGCAAACCGTCAGCGGCGGTCCCTCGGAGCGCGTGGGACTACTTGCCGGAGACAGAATCATCAGTGTCAACGACACCGTCATCGCCGGAGTTAAAATGAAAAACTCCGCAATAATGAAACGTCTCAGGGGAAAGAAAGGCACCACCGTGGATGTTAAAGTGCTGCGCCGCAACTCCGGACAGCCGGACAAATATATCGACTTCACAATCACGCGCGCCGAAATACCTATCCACAGCGTGGACGCAGCCTACATGGCGGATGCGACCACCGGCTACGTGAAACTGAATAAATTCGCCGCAACCACCCACGAGGAGTTCGCCAAAGCGGTGAACGCCCTTAAAAAAGAGGGTATGAAAAACCTCATCATCGACCTCACCGACAACGGCGGGGGCTACCTCTCCGCCGCCGTGGATATCTTAGGTGAACTGCTTGATTCCGGCAGTCTCGCAGTCTACACCGAAGGCACCAACTCATCACGACAAGTGTTTAAAGCCTCCCCCAGCGGTAAGAAACCATTATTGGAGGGGAGCAAAGTCGTGGTGATGGTGAACCAATACTCCGCATCGGCATCGGAAATACTCTCCGGAGCCATCCAAGATTGGGACCGCGGGGTCATTGTCGGTCGTCGCACTTTTGGCAAAGGACTCGTACAACGTCCGTTCCCCTTCCCCGACGGGTCTATGATTAAACTTACCGTAGCGCACTACTACACACCCTCCGGACGCGACATACAGAAACCCTACACCAAGGGTGGGCAGAAAGACTACGCCCAAGACATCCTCGACCGCTACAACCGCGGTGAACTTATGCACGCCGACAGCATCCACTACGTGGACTCCCTACGCGTGAACACACTCAAGAAGAACCGCGTGATCTACGGCGGCGGCGGAATCAGCCCCGACAGATTCGTGGCTCTCGACACCACACGCAACTCCGACTATTACCGCAACGTGATGGCCAAAGGCTTGATTAACCAATACAGCATCGCATACACCGACACGCACCGCAAGGATATTAAAATGGATTACAAGACCGCTGATAATTTCATCAACAACTTCGAAGTTAACGATGAAATGCTGCAAGAGTTGGTGGCAATGGCAAACAAAGAGAAAGTGGAATACAACGAAGAGCAATTCCAACGCAGCAAAACACTTTTCCAAGACGCCATAAAATCCATTGTCGGCAGAGATGTCTTCACCGACGAAGTTTTCTATAAAGTTTGGAATAGGAGCAGCGAAATATACCTTGAAGCCCTCAAGGTGATAAACTCTTCCGACTACAACACCCTGTTGAAGTTATAAACAAGACAATATTCACATAATCAAAATATTGCAAAGTTTATCAACATGTTAATAACAACCTATCAGGAATTAAATATATGAATAAACACCACGCATATCTAAGCATAGCGGCGGCGCTGCTGATCAACGATGCCGCCGCCATGCCTCAGACCAACCATCGATTCCGCTATGTGAGCTATCCATCGCTCAACTTTCAGAAGAAAGAGCAGCAGGCACAGGCGCGCGAATTAGACGAGATTCTCGAATCTCTACCCACGCCCTATTATAGCGACAGCACCGCGATGTTCAGTCCCGCAATGATGGTTTTCGATGGATATGTGTCGGATCCAATACCGGAGACGCTGCCTCAAACCACCCTATCCCCGTCGATGCGCACGGGCACGGCTCCGGCGATGTACAGCTACACCACGCCACAATGGCTCAGCGAAGGGATACGCCTCCATAATTCAGCAAAGAGTGCCAACACAATTTATATGTCGTCGCATCCGCAGAAGATAGATTATATGGAGTGGGAGCTTCCGGAACCACCGGAGCTGATGGCACTGCCAGGCATAATATCACCCTCCGCCGCCAAAGACATACCGCAACCGGCGGAACCGGCGATTCCGGAGACACGCCAAGAGATGATAAAACGCCACTGGCTCCACAACGCCGGAGCCAGCGTGCAGTTCTCACAGGCATACGTGTCGCCCAACTGGTACCAAGGCGGTGAAAACAACGTGACGCTTCTCGTGAACGGACTATGGAATGTGAAGCTTAACCAAGTGTACCATCCCACGCTCCTTTTCGAGAGCAATATGCAATATAAATTAGGTTTATACTCAACCCCCAACGACGACTACCACTCATATTCCATATCCGAGGACATATTCCAATGGAACGTCACCGCCGGTTTGAAAGCATTCAAGAAATGGTACTACAGCTATAATATGCAGTTCAAGACGCAGTTGCTCAACAACTATGGAAGCAACTCCGTGGAACGCAAAGCAGCGTTCCTCTCGCCGGGAGAGATGAATATGGGTGTCGGTATGACTTACTCCACCGAGAACAAAAAGAAAACGGTGAATTTCAAAGCATCCATAGCCCCGATCTCCTACAATCTCAAAATGTGTATGAACGAAAAAGTGGATCCCACGCTGTTCAACATACCCGAAGGGAAGAAATACACCAACGAAATAGGTAGCTCGGCGGAGTTGACACTCACATGCAAGTTAAGCGCAAACATCTCCTACAACTCACGGATGTTCCTCTTCTCCAACTACAAATATTTCACCGGTGATTGGGAGAACACGTTCAACTTCGCCATCAACCGTTTCCTCAGCACCCAAATATATGTACACGGGAGGTTCGACACCTCGGTAAACACTGAATCGAAAGGATGGAAGAAATGGATGCTCAAAGAGATACTGAGCTTCGGCTTCTCCTATTCATTCTCCACCGTCCCCTCCAACAAATAACTTGAAAATGTATCGTATTCTCCTCCTCACTATTGCAACGGCGGTCGCTTTAACATCGCACGCCGCCGATGTCTATCCGCATGACTACGCATCCGCGGTGGAATACTGCGACACCCATTCCCTCGACAATGTGGAGGGGATATGGGAGTTTGTGGATGACAATGTGGCTGTCTTGGCAATAAAAGAGACCAATTCAATCACATCGCCATATCTACTGATAGTGGTGGACAGCCACGACGCTTTCACAGCGTGCGGTGAGGAATTGGGGCGTTTACGCCCCTCCGCCGACGCAAGCATCTTCACCTTGACCCTGTTCACAAAACGAAGCGGGCTACAACTGATAAAACCGCGGGATTGTGTCGCGACCCTATCCAAAGAGAAGAACGCGTTCACACTCTCCGCCAACACCCGCGGCAAACTATCGTTTAAGATCAACATAACCTCACTGCTCCCCCGCCTATGGCGTTTTATACGCATAAGCACCGATGGCGGGGAATCGCATAAGAGCGCTCCCCACGGACTAATCAAGACTTATCCATCATACGATGGAAATGGATCGTCGCGGTTAGCGCCAAGATATTTATAGGCGATATTTACAAACAATATTGTATAAACAAAAGATTCTCAACATGAGATTAAGGATAATTCTTATAGTGCTGACAACCATATTCACCACTTCAATATCTGCGAAGAGGGTGAAAACCAAAGCCCCCGCTCCCGACAAAGGCATCGCCACCGAGATGGAAGAGGAGGAGAGTTTCAGTGCGGGATCATTTATGGTGGCGTCGGAGTGCGACGACTGCAACAACGGGTACCACCTCAGCCAAATCTCATTCTCAGGATTCGACAAGCCCTCATCATCGGAAAGAGAGAGCTTCTTCGTGACAAACAACACCGACAGTCGGATGACGGCGTTCTCCATATACATCGAATATCTGTCCACCGACGGACGACAATTCCACAAGCGTTTTCTTAAACTTGATTGCGACATACCCCCCTCGGAAACGCGCAAAGTGGACATAAAGAGCTGGGACCGACAGCATTCATTCCATTATATCTCCAGCAATGCCGGAAGGAATAAGACCACCCCCTTTTCCGTCAAATTCATTCCCGTGGCTTACTGGCTGCAATTCAACGATTCTTTGGAATAAAAAAAACACTGACCGCCGAAAAGACAATCAGTGTTTTGCGGAGTGGGCGAGATTCGAACTCGCGATACGCTTTTGGCGTATACACGCTTTCCAGGCGTGCCTCTTCAGCCACTCGAGCACCACTCCTTGGAGCTATCTAAGAGCTGTGGTCATCGCTGAAAAATGATGTTTTATACATCTTTTTTTCTTTGACGCTGCAAAGTTAGCCATTTTTCTTGATATGGCAATAGGAATTGCGAAATTTTTACTACTTTTGTTGCAATTTTAATGATTTCAATGGTTCTATGAGACTAAAATGGATTGCCAGGGGTATGATGCTCGCATTTTTAGCGACCTCATGTGGCAATGGGAACTCATCATCGAATTCCTTCCCCAAAGATTTTAATTCACGCACCGATTCCGACAAGGTGGCTTATATGATGGAGGCTGTCAGCCCCGATTCCGTGGCACGATATATATGCTACGCCGCCCTCGGAGAAATCCCGGAAGCCAAAATCGACTCACTGGGCATAGCCATATTCTACGCTTTTGAACATTATAAAGGTGACGACCTCGTGCATTTCGGCGAAGCCTACGACAATATGCAAGATCTCCTTCCATTAGACAAGAAGATGAAACTCATGCGTCTCGCCGGCACTGAAGACCCCACCGGACTCGGATACAAGCTCGGGCTGGAGTACGTGGAGCATATACGCGACAGCAAAATCTCCGCGGACGACGTGGCAAAGGAAATAGCCAACTTCAAGAAAGCATGCGCATCCGACCATGAAACGTATGTGCGCTTTGTGAAAGGGTTCAAAGCGGCGTTGAAAGCCAACGGCGGCACCGACTTGCCCCAAGGAGTCTACACACGATTTGCAAATATGACAGAATAAACCCCGGATGCCGGCTACGAGTAGGCTCGGCAATATGGGCAATAAACCTATAACACATTATAAAATGGAAATCAAAAGTTACTCTGAGTATTCCTCGGAGGTGGCTTGCTGGCTGAAAGACCTCAAGCTCCCGGAGGAGGACTACCCCACGTTATATTCTCCCATCAGCTATGCGCTCGACTGCGGCGGCAAACGCCTACGTCCCGTCTTAGCGGCAATGGCATGCAACGCCATGGGCGGCGATTCCGAAGCTGTGAAAAACGCCGCAATTGGATTGGAGATGTTTCATAATTTCACCCTCCTTCACGACGACGTGATGGACAATTCCGATATGCGCCGCAACCGTCCCACAGTCCATACTAAATGGGGTGTGAACAGCGCGATCCTCTCCGGCGACGCAATGCTCACATTAGCCACCGAGCTTGTCGCAAATGTGGAGGATTCAAAACTTCGCTCCGTACTCACCGCGTTCAACGAAGGCGCACTGAGGGTGTATGAAGGGCAGGCTTTGGACATGGCGTTCGAAACCCGCAACGATGTCTCCACGGAGGAGTATATCAAAATGATAGGGCTCAAGACCGGAGCGCTCCTCGGCACCGCTGCCAAAATAGGCGCATTGGTGGGTGGAGCCGACACAAAAACAGCGGACTCATTTTATGAGTATGGCTACAAACTCGGCTTAGCGTTCCAAATCTACGATGACTATCTCGATGTGTACGGCGATACAACCATGTTCGGCAAACCCATAGGGGGCGACATACTCAACAACAAAAAGACATATCTCCTGGTGGAGGGTCTCTCCAAAGGGGACAAAGACTCGCAAGCGCTGCGCTCCGCCATGGAGATGGAGGCTTCACCGCTAAAAGTGAAGACCGTCACACATATCTACGACAGCATGAACCTCGGCGAAGCATGCCGCAAAGCCACCGCGTCCTACACCGGACAGGCATTGAAAGCCCTGAAAAAAGCGGATATTCCCCAAGAGTGGCGCGACGCCTTCAAACACTTGGCAGAAAAACTTACCGACCGTAAAAAATGATAGACACACATACTCATCTATATCTATTTGAGTTGGAAGAGAAAGCGGAGGAGAAGGGAACTACGGTTTCCGGCTCCTCTTCTTTAATTTCCGAAGAGGGGGAAGCCGCTCTGCACAGGGCATTGGCGGCAGGGGTCGACAGAATGATATTCCCCTGCGTGGATGAAGAATCATTGCAGCAGCTCCTCGCCATGCACCGCAAGTACCCACAAACGACATACACAGCCAAGGGACTCCACCCCACCAGCATAGATGCCGATTGGGAACAGCAGCTCCAACGCATTCTCGACACATTCACCGCCGAAGACAACGTGGTGGCGATAGGCGAAGTGGGGATAGACCTCTATTGGTCGCGTGAATACCGCGACCAACAAATCGCGGCGTTCGAACGCCAAGTGATTCTCGCGAAGGAGGAGGGTCTTCCGGTCATAATCCACTGCCGTGATGGATTGGCTGAGACATTGGAAGTGCTGCGCCGCAGCGGCGAAGGTGTTCCGGCGGTATTCCACAGTTTCACAGGAGGGGTGGAGGACGTGCGACGCATACGCGAGGTTGGCGATCAATATTTCGGCATCAACGGAGTTGTGACATTCAAAAACGCCGCTCCACTGCGCGAAGCACTACCGGAGATAGGCATCGACCGCATAGTGCTTGAGACCGACTCTCCGTACCTGGCTCCTGTGCCCTACCGCGGCAAAAGAAACGAAAGCGCATATCTGCCGAACGTGCTGGCAAAAGTGGCAGAGGTGTTGGGATTATCAATTGAGGAGACGGAGGCAGCCACAATACGCAATTCCGAAAGGCTGTTTCATCTACAATCCCTCTAAAAGAGTCTATCAACCAAAACAAGGACACACACGAAAAGAATAGAGGGCAAAAACAGACGACACATGAAAAGATTAACGACAATAGCCATACTTTGCCTTGCGTCATTCACCGCCGCGGCACGCAGTGAATGGAAAGCATACACCGAAGTACCCACAGACAGCATCGAAAGTGTGGCGGAGGCATCATTCACCTCGGAGAAAATCGACGACGCTCTCTTCGAGCGGATGTATGGCAAATCATATAAAGAGGGGTGCGTGGTGCCCCGCGACTCGCTATGCTATCTGCGTCTGCTCCATTACGATGCCGACGGGAGAGTATTGCGTGGAGAGATGGTGTGCCACCGAAGCATCTCACAAGATCTCCTGGAGATTTTCCGCGAGATGTTTGAGGTGAAATACCCTATAGAACGCATGGTGCTTATCGATGACTACGACGGCGACGACAATGCGTCGATGGATGCCGACAACTCCAGCGCATTCAACTACCGTACCGTCAGCGGCACAACAAAACTGAGCAAACACGCCATGGGATTGGCTGTGGATATCAACACCTTCTACAATCCATACGTCAAACGTCGCAAGGACGGCACATTGTACGTAAGCCCCGAGCAGGCGCGACCCTATTCCGACAGGAGAAAAGATTTCAAATACAAAATAGAAAAGGGAGATGCTCTGTATAAAGCTTTTATACGCAAGGGGTTCACATGGGGCGGCGAGTGGCGCACTCTGAAAGACTACCAGCATTTTGAGAAGTAGGAGACATTAAAAAAATTTGCTAACTTTGCTATAGATTGGCTGAAAAGGCTGTTTTAATGGTTTTTGAAGCGAATTGCGACAAGTCAAAGAAAATGAAGTTTATAGTCTTAAGTTGTTGTAGTACAAACTATTGCGTTGTGCATCAATACTTGAACTAACGAAACGTGTGGAGTCAATTATGCTATGGATGTTTTCGATATCGGAGACTTATCATGGCTGCGCCTACGTTAAATAAACTTAAATTTTCAAAGAGGGAAACTATAAAAGGATACTTAAGAAACCAACACGGAGATATCAAATGATGATTAAGAAATTAGTGATTTTAGCTGCGATTGCAGTGGCATATATGTTCAGTTCTTGCACCTCGTCAAAGAAGATAATCTATATGCAGGATGCCCAAGTAGGGGTGGAACAACCAATCACAGTGACAGACCATATAGTGGCTCGTCCCAAAGATAAGCTTCAAATTATCGTAAACTGTGCGGATCCGCAGACAGCCGCCATGTTCGCATTGGCGGAACCTCAAAAACGCCTCGGAGCCGATGAGAACTCCGTGACCTCAACAGGCAGCGGCAACACCTACACTCGAAGTTATTTGGTGGATGAGGAAGGCAACGTGGAGATTCCTGTGTTGGGTACAATGCACGTTGGCGGACTCTCACGCCAGGAGATTGAAGATTTGATTAAGGATGAACTAATCAAGAAAGACTACGTGAAGGATCCATTGGTGGTGGTTGAGTTCACCAACCTCTCCTACACAATCCTCGGCGATGTCGGCAGTCCCGGAAAATATGATATCAAAAACGAGCGCACCACAATCCTTGAGGCAATCGCCGAAGCGGGGGATTTGGCAATCACCGGACGCCGCGACAACATACGCGTGATCCGCGAGGAGAATGGTCAACGCACGACATATCTGGTGGATCTCCGCGACAGCAAATTCCTTGACTCCCCGGCTTATATGATCCAGCAAAACGACTTGATTTATGTGGAGCCCAACGATGTGCGCACCGGTCAATCCGCAATCAACGAGAACAACTGGAAAGCCGTGTCCACATGGATGTCAATGACAACATTCCTCATGACCATAGTACTTCTGGTTGTGAAATAAGCCTCACGGCAGAATTATGAGACAAGCCATACGGCATAAAACATATCGGAAATTTATCACTGCAAAAGAGGATAAGAATTAAAGCAATAAATACCACTCGTAAGAAATGAGCAACGAGAATTTAGAATTAAAGAACGAACAGCCCGTACAAGAGGGTACCCGCAGCATATCCACCATGTTCAACGTGGTCGATTTTCTGCGATTCTCACAAAGGAGATGGTACTGGTACATCATATCCGTAGCGATATGCTGTATCGCGGCATGGGTATATCTGGAACGCAGCACCACAAGGTACACACGCAACATGACCGTGATGATCAAGGATCCCTCGTTTGGCAACGTCGCCACAAGTGTGGATCTCTCATCAATGGTGGCTCAAACCAGGAACTTCAGCTTAAACAACGAGTTGGTGATGCTTACCTCCGCCGACTTGATGGAGAATGTGGTGAAAGCGTATGGTCTCAACAACTACTACACAGTCACAGAGACACTCCACGAGAAGGACATATATAAGAAAAACCCCGTGTCGGTGACATACCTCGGCAGCGACGACAGATACTTCACATTCAATATGGAGGTGGACAAATCGGGATCATACGTGCTCTCCGACTTCTCCGACGGCAACTCCACCATCAGCAGCAAAGAGATTCATGGCGTGCTGGGGCAAGAGATTTCCACCCCCGTAGGTAAAATGGTGCTTGACAAAACCGCATGGGCAGCCGATTTCTACGACACCACAATCAAATACACACACACCTCCGTGCGCAGCACCGCCGAGGATCTTGTGCAGCACCTCACCGCCAACTCCAATTCCCAAGACAGTTCACTCATCACACTCACCATAGACGACGCTTCACAGGAGCGCGCCGAGGATGTCCTCAACGGCGTGATTCAAGCCTACAACGACCAATGGGTGGATGATAAACGAGTGATCGCCGACAATACGACGCGCTTCATCGACGAACGTCTCGCCGTGATAGAATCTGAATTGGGCAATGTGGAGTCAGACATATCCTCCTTCAAATCCGAAAACCTTATGCCCGACGCCGAAGCGGTGGCTCAGCTTCAGTTCGGCAAATCCAATGAACTTCAGGATCAATACATTGAGCTTAGCAATCAATTGGCATTGCTCAATTTCGTACGCAAAGAGTTAGACAACGAATCTATCGATGATCTGCTACCCACCAACTTAGGAATAGAGAATCTATCATTGGAGGGACAGATTTCACAATACAACCAAGCGGTGATGGAACGCAACCGCCAGTTGGCGGCGAGCGGTCCCACAAACCCGTTGGTGCTTGACAAGGCGGAGACATTGCGCACGCTAAAGCGCAATATGCAGTACACCGCCGCGACCTACAACACCATGCTTCAATCGCAGATGAAAGCCATACGCGACCGTGAAGCCACAGCCAACAGTCAGTTGGCGGCATCCCCGCGTCAGGCGAACTATCTCCTCTCGGTGGAACGTCAGCAAAAGGTGAAAGAGTCGCTCTATCTCTTCCTCTTGCAGAAACGCGAGGAGAATGAGTTGACAATGGCGTTCACCAGCTACAACACCAAGGTGATCAACCACCCCTACGGCTCACCTCTGCCCTCCTCTCCTATCATCTCAATTTACCTGATAGCTGTGGGCATAGGACTTCTGATTCCCGTAGGTCTCTACTTCGTACGCCTGTACATGGATACTAAAGTACGCGGACGCAGCGACATTGAGAAACTCGGCGTGCCCTTCATCGGCGAGATTCCTCTCCGCGGCGACCGTCACCGCAAAGTTATCAACGCCGCACGACGCAATATGAGCCATGATTATAAGATTGTGGTACGCCACGACTCCACCAATATCATCAACGAGGCATTCCGTGTGGTACGCACCAACCTCGACTTCTTCATCGATGTGGATAAGGAGGGTGCGCAGACATTGATGTTCACCTCGGCGAACCCCGGCTCCGGTAAGACTTTCGTCTCCATGAACCTTGGCGTGGCTATGGCGCTGAAACAGAAAAAAGTGCTGTTGATAGACTTTGATATGCGCCGCGCCACTCTCTCAAAAGTATTTGGAAGCCCCTCAGTGGGTATCGCCAACTATCTTATCGGCTCGGCTCAAGCTGAAGAAATCATTGAACGCAACATAGAGGGACACGAGGGTCTCGATTTGATTCCCGTGGGCAAGATGCCGCCTAACCCGACGGAGTTGCTCTACAGCAGCCATCTCACCACACTCTTGGATCAGTTGAGAAAAGAGTACGACGTTATTCTGTTCGACTGTCCTCCGATTGAGATGGTTGCCGACACTCTTATCTTGAATAAGCATGTCGACGCCACCGTCTTTGTGATCCGCAGCGGATTGTTCGACCGCCGTCTCCTCCCCTCAATCCAAGCCCTCTACACCGAGAAGAAATACAAGAATATGTGTCTTCTTCTCAATGGTACTGAAATCACCGGCGGCTACGGCTACGGCTACGGCTACGGCTACGGCTACGGCTACGGCTACGGCTACGGCTACGGCTACGGCTAC
>CAYQMV010000053.1:0-14391 GCA_964418705.1 uncultured Sangeribacter sp. | reverse complement strand
GATTGAAGTAGTTCATCATGGAGAACATACCTTTCTTCATCTCACCACCATACCATGTGTTGAGGATCACTTGCTCTTTCTCTTTGATGTTGAATGCCACGCATGTCTCAGAGTGGAGACCGAGCTCTTTGTAGTTCTCAACTTTCGCTTTGGATGCGTTGAATACCACGAAGTCGGGAGTGAAGTTTTTAAGCTCCTCCTCTGAAGGACGGATGAACATGTTGGTCACAAAGTGAGCTTGCCATGCAACCTCAACGATGAAACGCACTTTCAAACGTGTGGCGGCGTTGGCTCCGCAGAAGCAGTCTACTACGTAAAGTTTTTTGGAAGAAAGCTCTTTCACAGCTTTCTCTTTCAACTCTTTCCATACCTCTGTTGAGATAGGTTTGTTGTCATTTTTATATTCCTCAGATGTCCACCATACTGTGTTCTCCGATACCTCGTCTTTCACCAAATATTTGTCTTTGGGTGAACGACCTGTGAACTCTCCTGTCATTACGTTGACAGTGCCTAACTCAGTCACTTGACCTTTCTCGTAGCCTTGCAACTCAGTGTTTGTTTCATCTTTGAAAAGTTGGTCGTAAGTAGGATTATAGATGACCTCTTTTACGTCATTAATCCCGTACTGTGATAAATTCACTTGTGCCATTGTCTTAAATGAATTTTGGTTTAATATTATCTTAAGATATTTTGTGTCTATACCTGTAAAACGCTTTTATACCTTGGTGGTTTCGTTTACATCGGCAAAATTAGCTATTTTTTGTCAATCCCCAAAACTTAACGCTATTATTTTTTATGTTTTCATTCATATTTTCCTTGATTAATTATCCCTTTTATTCGGTGAAAATGACTAAATTTGCCGCATGACTAATCTTAGGAACGAAACTCTTATCGCCGCATCGGTGGTGCTGCATAAAACTCCATCGGCTTTGTTGCGTAGTGTGACAGAATCCCTCATCTCCGACAAGCTATTCCGCATATATTTCATAGATAATTCCCCCGACGATTCATTGCGTGCGCTTGTGGATTCTTTATCCGTAGAGTATGCCGGGAGAGGGGCGGAGTTCACATATATGCATGTGGAGAACCGCGGTTATGGAGCCGGGCATAACATCGCTTTGCGACAATCCATCAGGGCGGGATATGAGTATCATCTTGTGATTAATCCCGACGTGCGGTGGTCCGAGCCGGTGCTGCCGGAATTGTTGAAGTATATGGGGCGTAATGGGGATGTGGCGCAAATCATGCCGAAAGTGTTTTATCCCAATGGCGATTTGCAGCACACTTGTAGATTGTTGCCCACACCGTTCGATTTATATGCTAAACGCTTCCTCCCGGAGCCATTGACCCGTAAGAGAATGGCAAGGTATCTTCTCCCCGATAGTTGCTACGACCATATCCTCAATCCAGCTTACCTTTTGGGTAGTTTCATGCTTTTCCGTTGCAGTGCCATTGAGGAAGTGGGACTTTTTGATGAACGTTTTTTCATGTATCCCGAGGATATAGATATCACCCGCCGTCTCCATGAGCGTTACCGCACCGTTTACTATCCCTATGTGAGCATTATCCACGACCACGCCGCGGCGTCGCGCACATCCCTCAAGATGCTGCGCATACATATTTTCAATATGGTCAAATACTTTAATAAATGGGGTTGGTTTTTCGATTCCCGACGCCGTGAATACAACCGTAGACTAATGGACGACATTAGAAAATTACAGGACTGATTTTTTTGGACCTTGGTTAAACCTTTTTCTTTTTCGGGAGTCTTTATTTTGTATCTTTTAGATGAAAACACAAGAAATGAAGCAAAGAAAAAGAATTGTCGGAGTGGCTGCCGCGGCATGTCTACTCCCTTTATCAATGCTGGCGGATGGTTCTATCAGCGGTAAGGTCGTTAATAATGAGACTGGGGAGCCGATAGATTTCGTCACTGTACAACTTATTGATGCCAAGACGAATAAACCGCTTAGCTATGGCGCGCAGACAGATGAAAATGGATTGTTTGTTCTCAAAAATGTCCCTAATGGAAGTTATGTGGTTAGAGTGACGAATATAGGCAGTGTCACTCAAGAACGTGATGTGGTGGTGCAAAACAACACCATCGATCTTCGCAGCATCGCTTTGTCCGACGACGTGAAAATGTTGCAGGAGGTGGTGGTCGAAGGCGTTAGGTCGCAGATGCGTTTTGATTTGGATAAACGCGTGTTCAGCGTGGATTCAAGCATCCTCGCCGCCGGACAATCAGCAAGTGAGCTTCTTGAGTCAATCCCCTCTGTGGAGGTGGATCAGGATGGCGAAATATCTTTGCGTGGAAATTCCTCGGTCACAGTTTGGATTAATGGTAAGGAGTCCGGCTTGACCGCCGATAATAGATCTCAAATCCTTGAGCAGATTCCCGCGGAGTCGATTGAGAGGGTGGAGGTGATCACAAACCCCTCCGCAAAGTATAGCCCCGAGGGTACCGCCGGTATCATCAATATCGTGTTGAAACAGAACCGCAAGGCGGGATATTTCGGTAGCGCCGAGGTCGGTGCCAACACCCGTGGCGGTGGAAACGTTGGCTTCAATATAAATTATAGCGATTCCAAATGGGAATTGTTTGGAAGTGTGGGATTTCGTATGCGTCATAATTCCGGCGGCAGTTGGAGTGAGCGTACTTACGATGCCACCAATGAATCCGGCGACAATTATTTCTTGAACTCCGCCGGTGACAGCCGCAACCACGGAAATAACATCTTCTTCCGTTTAGGCGCCACATACCATATCTCCACCAAGGATGAAATCTCACTCTCCGGTTTCGGTATGTTCGGTCACAGATGGGGACATTCCACCACCGATTATTCATCCAACCTCCCGAATCACTGGTTGAGCAATATCAACACTTCGCGCACCAACAGCGACAACCATGGCATGAACGCCGAATTGTCGTACTTGCATAAGTGGAACGAAAATCACACACTCTCCGCTTCATTGTCTTATCATAAATGGGGTGGCCCCAACAATAACACATACATCCAGCAAACGGAGTATGCCGATAATCTCGATGAGGAGATTTATCAAGCTCAAAAGCAGGAAATCACCACCGGAGGTGTGGAAACGAAAGTGGACTACTCTATTAAGGTGAATGATTACCTCAAGGTTGAGGCGGGATATAATGGCAATTACAGTCATGAGAACACTCCCGTGACCACGTGGAATAATCCGATCCATTCCGTGGAGTATCTCGACCAACAATTATACAATCGCTTTATCTACGACAACGATATCACGGCGTTTTACGCCACTCTCGGTGGCAATGCCGGGAAATTCAGCTACTCCGCCGGACTCCGTGCCGAGACTTGGCAGATACGCACACGCTCGTTGAGCTATGGTGAGACTAAGGAGGATGTGCCCCAGTTTAAGAAAAATAAATTCTCTCTCTTCCCCTCGGTGTTCGTTTCCTATTCTTTGCCTTACGATAACGAGGTGCAGATCAACTATACGCGACGCATACGCCGTCCGTGGGGTGGTCAGTTAAACTCCTTCCAAGACATCTCCGACCCCACAAACATCTCCTATGGTAATCCGGAACTCCAACCGGAGTATTCCAACGCGTTTGAGTTGAACTACATTAAATCTTGGGATTCCCACATGATCAGCGTCTCGGGGTATCTCCGCACCGCCGACGATATCATGAACCGCTTGAGTTATATCACAAAGGATGGTGTGATGTACACCACTTGGGGCAACGTCTCGAGCAGAACTAATTCCGGCGCCGAGATAGTGGTGAAAAACCAACTCTTCAGAAGAGTGCTTGAACTCACCACCACCGCCAACCTCTATCAGAGCCATCTCACCGCATGGAATAAGAGCTTCGTACTCGACAACACAGTGTACGACATTAGCGGCGATAAGCAGAACAGCTTCGCTTGGGATATCAGATGCATGGCGTCAGTGCGTCTCCCTTGGAACATTTCATTCCAAGCCACCGGACGCTACAACTCACGTATGAACAACGCCCAGGGTAATCGTGAACCTTCGTGGTCGGTGGATGCCGGTCTGAGAAAGGCTGTGGGTAATTGGTCATTCTCTGTCAACGCTCGCGACATCTTCGATTCCCGCAAGATGAACGACATCACCAACGGCATCGGTTATACCCAGCACTCCAAACGCTGGCGCGGAGGTAGAAACATCTCCTTCACTGTGAAATATTCTTTCGGTAATATGAAGGCTAAACGCAACAAGCTTCAGGAGACTGTGCCTGAGGATGGCAGCGGATACTCTTCCGAAGGATAATCAATCCGATAGCAAATCATTTAGCAAATTATTTTGCGCATATAAAAACCACCGGGTCGCTTCACAGAGTGATCCGGTGGTCCTTTTTTATTCTGTTTTGATGACAGCCCTTATGATATAAGTTATGTCGGCATATAAGTTATGTCGGCGTGTTAGTCAAGTTTAAGCACGGCGAGGAATGCTTTTTGCGGCACCTCCACCGATCCGATTTGCTTCATCCTCTTTTTACCCGCTTTCTGCTTCTCAAGTAGCTTTCTCTTTCGGGAGATATCACCGCCGTAGCATTTAGCGGTCACATCCTTGCGCACCGCCTTGATTGTCTCGCGGGCGATGATTTTCGCTCCTATCGCTGCCTGTACAGCTATGTCGAATTGCTGGCGCGGTATCAGCTCTTTAAGCTTCTCGCACATACGTCGTCCGAATCTCACGGCGTTGTCGGCGTGGGTGAGGGTGGAGAGTGCGTCCACGCTTTCGCCGTTGAGCAGAATATCCAATTTCACGAGTTTCGACTCTCTGAAATCATGGATATGGTAGTCGAACGACGCGTACCCTTTGGAGATACTCTTTAGTTTGTCGTAGAAATCTATCACAATCTCGCCCAAAGGCATATCGAAGATAAGTTCCAGACGGTTGCCGGAGATGTATTCCTGCTTCACAAGCTCACCGCGTTTGCCGAGACAGAGTGTCATGATAGGACCTATATAGTCGGCTTGGGTGATAATTGAGGAGCGTATGTACGGCTCTTCGATATGGTCGATAAGCGTAGCCTCCGGAAGTCCCGAGGGGTTGTGTACCTCAGTCATGTTGCCTTTCTTGTCAAACACGTTGTATGACACGTTGGGCACGGTGGTGATCACCTCCATGTTGAACTCGCGCGACAATCGTTCCTGCACTATCTCCATGTGGAGCAGTCCGAGGAAGCCGCAGCGGAAACCGAAACCGAGGGCTGCCGACGACTCCGGTTGGAATGTCAGCGATGCGTCGTTGAGCTGTAGTTTCTCCAGCGAGGTGCGCAGGTTCTCAAACTCCTCCGCTTCGATGGGGTAGACTCCGGCGAAGACCATAGGCTTCACCTCCTCGAATCCGGCGATAGCGTCCTTGCATGGATTGGTGACGTGGGTGATGGTGTCCCCAACGCGTACCTCCTTGCTCGTTTTTATGCCGGAGATTATATATCCCACGTTTCCGGCGGAAAGCATCTTCCGCGGCGACATCTGAAGCTTCAGCACTCCCACCTCGTCGGCGTGGTACTCCTTGCCGGTGGAGACGAATTTTACGAAATCATCCGATGAGATAGTGCCGTTCACTATCTTGAAATAGGCTATGATACCGCGGAACGGATTGAATACGGAGTCGAAAATAAGGGCTTGCAGCGGAGCCTCCGGATCACCCTTGGGCGCCGGTACTCGCGTAACTATCGCTTCGAGTATCTCCGGCACTCCGGCTCCGGTTTTTCCGCTGGCGCGTATGATGTCGCTCCTGTCGCAGCCTAAGAGGTCGATGATCTGGTCCTCCACCTCTTCAGGGTTGGCGCTGTCGAGGTCGCATTTGTTCACAACCGGGATAATCTCAAGATTATTGTCGATTGCCATATACAAATTGGAAATCGTCTGCGCTTGTATCCCTTGCGATGCGTCTACAATCAACAGAGCCCCCTCGCACGCGGCGATCGAACGCGACACCTCATACGAGAAGTCAACGTGTCCCGGAGTGTCGATAAGGTTCAACACGTAGGGCGTGCCTTCATGTTCATAATCCATTTGAATGGCGTGGCTCTTAATTGTTATGCCGCGTTCGCGTTCCAAATCCATGTCGTCAAGCACTTGATCCTCCATATCTTTGGCGGATACCGTTTTGGTGTACTCCAACAATCGGTCCGCCAGTGTTGACTTACCATGGTCGATATGTGCTATTATACAGAAATTTCGTATATTCTTCATTTAATAATAGTATATATGCTTTTTTCTTTTCTCTTGGCGGAATCGGGCTTCTCTTTTCTCCTGTCCCACTTCCGCTTTGCACCTGTGCCGTTGGTGGAGCGACGGCTTCGCGGTGTGTTATTCGTCGTTGTAATCCTCTTGGATCACGTAGGAGTCGCGGAGCATCCGTATGAGCATGATCATGCCGTGGTTGGTGGCGCTCTCGATCACTTCATCGCGGTTGCCGTGGAATTGGACGCACTCCGTCACCACCTTGTCAAGGCATTTCACCGCGATCCATACCGTGCCTACAGGTTTGAACATCGAGCCGCCGCCGGGTCCGGCGATGCCCGATGTAGCGATGCCGCAGTCGGTGTGCATCAGGCGGCACACACCTTTAACCATCTGTCCCACCACCTGTTCGCTCACCGCGCCATATTTCTCCAAGTCGGCGCGCTTCACTCCGAGCACGTTGATTTTCACATCGTTGGCGTAGCTCACCACACTCCCTTGGAAGTAGGTGCTGCTATCCGGCACTTGCACGATTCTGTGCGCCACGTTGCCTCCCGTACAGCTCTCCGCACTCGCTATCGTTAGCTCGCGCTCCTGCAATAGTTGTCCTAATATCTGCGCCACGGTCTTATTCTCCGTCGCCACCACCTCTTCACTGAACATGTCAAGAAGGTTCTGGCTTAACCGGTTGAGATAAAATCGAAGAGTCTCCGGACTATTGTGCCGTCCCGACAACGAGATGGTGGTCACCAAGCCGGTAGTGGTGTATTGAAGTTTGACATATTCCGGAAGCGCCGCTTTGAAGTTATTCAGCACTTTCGAAAGTTCATGGCGTGTGTAGCCATGGATTACCACAAATTTTTCTTCTGTCACTTTTGCTTTCATGTTGTACGGTGATTTTTTGGTAGTGATATTGATGTTTTAGACGGTTACGCGGGCGTAGGGTGGTTGATCTAATCCGCATCTGACCCCTTGCGTGAAACGCATATACCCGGCGATGGCGACCATCGCCGCATTGTCGGTGGTGAATTTCCGTGCCGGTATCCATGCGCGGATGCCGCGTTTCTCACAAAATTCCGCCACCGCATTTCTAACTCCGGAGTTCGCCGACACTCCGCCTCCGATGGCTATCTCTTTGACCTTACGTTCCTTGCAGGCTTTGTTGAGCTTGTTGATGAGGATATCCACGATTGTGGCTTGCAGCGATGCCGCCAAATCAGCTTTATTCTTCTCAATGAACTCCGGATCCTTCGCAATATTGTCGCGAAGGGTGTAGAGGAACGATGTCTTCAGACCGCTGAAAGAGTAGTCGAGTCCTGGGATATGCGGTTTATTGAATTGGAATGCCTTGGGATTCCCTTGCGCCGCCAATGCGTCGATATGGGGCCCGCCGGGATAGGGGAGTCCCATCGCTTTCGCACATTTGTCGAAAGCTTCGCCGGCGGCATCGTCGATTGTCTGACCGAGAATCTCCATCTTGTCGGAACTCTCCACATTGATGATTTGTGAATTTCCTCCGGAGACCAACAGGCACATATAAGGGAAGTTGGGCACCTCGTCATCCTCTTTCTCCTTGATGAAGTGCGACAACACATGAGCGTGGAGATGGTTCACATCCACCAATGGTATGTTCAGGGCTATCGCCATCCCTTTGGCGAACGACGCTCCGACCAATAGGGAACCCAACAAACCGGGACCGCGCGTGAACGCTATCGCTGATAATTCACTTTTATCCACCCCGGCTTGCCGCAGCGCTTCACTGACCACGGGTACGATGTTTTGCTGGTGGGCACGCGACGCCAACTCCGGCACAACTCCCCCGTAGCGTTGGTGAACTTCCTGACTTGCAATGACATTGCTGAGCAGTACGCCGTCGCGTATAACCGCCGCCGACGTGTCATCACACGAGGATTCTATCCCTAATATTGTTACGCTCATATCTCTTATTTCCAAAATTAATCACAAAGGTAGCAATTTTAAGTGACATTTACTTGATTTTATTTTGCTATCTTTGCAAAATATTTAAAATGAGAAAAGGTTACAAAATACTTAGAAGCATAATAATGAGCGTAGTTTTGGCTTTAACTGCACTCTATATGTTGTTGTATATCGCTCTCTCTTTACCCGCTGTCCAAGACGTGATCCGCTCAACTGTGGAAACAGAATTGGGTGATTTCCTCGGCACTAAAATAGAAATAGGGGAGTTGCAGATCTCCCCCTTCAAGAGTGTGGTGATAAAGGATGTGAAGGTCTATGACCGGCAAAATGTCCATGCTCTTGAGATTTCCCGCCTCGGCGCCGGAATAAACATCTGGCGTCTGCTGTGGTATCAACGTCTCGACTTCACCTATGCTGAAATTTTGGAACTTAACGCCGACGTATATCAGCCGGCGGCGGACGCTCCCTTGAACATACAATTTATTATCGATGCCTTCAAACCTAAAGATAAGAACAAACCGCCAACACCCTTTGATTTCACAATCCGACACATTGTGATCCGCAAGAGTTCGTTGGCGTTTGATAAATCATGGTCGCCTAAGAAGGATGCCGCGTATTTCGACGCGAACCATATCAGAGTGTATGATTTGAACGCCGACTTGTCGCTCCCTTCAATGAAGAACGATGATTTCAACATCGACGTGCGTCGTATCGCTTTCAAAGAGAGGAGCGGATTGGTGGTGGATGGCATCACTTGCAAAGCGCATGTCACCCCCACGCAGCTGGATGTGGCTGATTTCTCGCTCCGTATGCCGGGCTCTTTCCTTAAGCTCCCCGATATCACACTCACCGCTCCGGAGAAATATAAATATCTTCAGACCCTTAAAAACGAGAGTCACTCCCTCAAAATCGCCGATGCTAAAATCACACCCTCCGATTTCAAATGTTTTTATCCGGGATTAAGCAATTTAAAGGAACCCTTATCTTTGGATTTGGATGTGGAGGGGGATATGGACTATCTGAACCTTCACGCTTTGAAATTGGCAAGTTCGTCGTCATCAGTCGCGTTGTCGGTGACGGGTGTGGCTGAGAATCCCACTTCCAAGGATCATTTCAGAGTGGAACTTAAGGAGTTTTCCCTCAGTGTCAATGCTCAGCAGGTGGGCAATATTTTAGCTATGGTGCCGGGGATGAGGGAGGATGTGAAGGGTATTATCACACGTTGTGGCTCTGTCAGTGTGGATGCTCCGATAATAATTTCTTCCGGCGATATTTTGTCGGATATCAAAATAGAAACCTCATTGGGGGCTTTGGCGTTGGGCGTGGATGCCGACTACGATTTGCCCTCAAAATATTTCAATGGTGATATCTCGGCGTTATCCTCCGGATTCAAACTCGGGACACTCCTGAATAACGCCAAATTGGGCGAGGTGGCTCTCACCGCCGACGCATCGGTGATTCTGAAGAATAAGGATATCAGTGGCGAGCTGGAGGCTGAAATACCGTTTGTTGATTTCAATGGTGAGAGATTGACGGCTATCAATCTTAACGCTTCTAAAAATGGTGATTCCGCCTCTGTGGATTTCTCTATCGACGACAATAAAGCGGTGGCGAATATCCAATGCTCATACGCCGACAGGGATGGTGGAAAATACCTCTCTCTGAACTCCGACATAGAGACGCTTTATCTCTCTTTGATCAACCCTAACGGAGCGTTGGGAAGGTATAGCGTCAGCGGCAAACTCAACGCCGATTTGTCGGGAACAAACCCCACCGATATTGTGGGGGATGTGACCGCCGGCAATATTATGATTAACCGTGACGATGAGCATAATCTGTATGTGGGGGATGTCGCGGTCTCTTCGCAAAGAGTGGAGGATACGCGTCTGCTGACAATTGACAGCCAATTCCTCTCCGGGCGTTTTTCCGGTGACTTCGATGTCATGTCGATGGTGGCTATGGTGAAGTGCAGTTTGGCGAAAGCGTTCCCCCTATTCATACAGCCTAACGAAAATGATAAGAAGCTATACTTCGGCAGCCGCGGCACCGGCGGACACAGCACCGAACATAGCGCCGGATATGCCGATGTGGATGTGACAATCCATAGATCAAACCTCCTGACGGAATATTTCAATCTCCCTGTCACTATGCTCTCCGATGTGGATATTCACGGCAGAATAGACCGTGGACAGAACAGCGTCATAGCGCAGATAAACTGTCCGTATATCCAGCAGGGTAAGAATAAGCTTATACGTGATTCCCATGTGAATGTGTTGTTGAGCAACAACGACAGCACTTACACGGTGACGGCGACAACCACCATGCCGGCGAAAAACAATGAAATAACCCTCAGTATGGATCTCCGCGCGTTTGAGAACAACGCGGCGGTGGATTTGGATTGGTTGGTGCATCGTGAGGGTTCCTTCAAGGGGAGGGTGAGTCTTGACGCGTTGCTCGGGAAAAGCTCGTTGTCGGGGAAACCCACAGCCTCTGTGAAAGTGTTGCCCACCACGTTCGATGTGAACGACACCACATGGTATATCGCCCCGGCATCGTTGGATTACGCCGACAAGCATATCAGAGCCAAGGGTGTCAGGGTGAGCAGCGGCAAGCAGTTTGTCGCTATTGACGGTGAAGCCTCCTCCTCCAACACCGACACTCTGAAAGTGCAGCTCCAGAGAATGAATCTCGATTATGTGTTTAATACCCTCGGTATCAACTATGTGAACTTCGGCGGCATCGCCACCGGAGATTTGTTCACCACCTCTGTGTTCGCGCCCACCCCGTTGGCGTTCACCCCTTCGTTGAAGGTGGAGGGCTTCACATACAATGGCGGTTTGCTCGGCGACGCCGACATTAGCAGCTATTGGGACAACGAACAGAAAAAGGTGGCGATACACAGCGACATAATGGATGATGGAAACCTCGCCGCGGTGATCGACGGCGGAATATGGGTGACAAGGGATTCCCTCTCCTTCGACCTTGATGCGTCGAAAGTGAATATTAAATTCCTCGAACCGTTCATGTCGGCGTTCACATCGCAGGTGTCGGGAAGAGCGTCGGGACACGCTTGTCTTTATGGCACTTTCCATGATATTGACCTTATCGGTAAGTTGAAAGCCGACACAATCAATATGCGTGTCGATTTCACCAACACCTCCTATGGCGGTTCCGATTCAATTAATATCTATCCCGGTGAAATATCGATCAAGAATTTCAAATTGTACGACAAGTATGGCAATTCCGCAATATTGAATGGTAACGTGCGTCATAGATATTTCCATGAGCCGTCGTTCGATTTCAATATTAGCAACGCCAGAAACTTATTGTGCTACAACACCAATGCCACCATCAACCCTATATGGTATGGCACCATATTCGGCAATGGAGCCGCCTCAATCACCGGATACCCCGGCGTGGTGGATATCATGGTGGATATGCAGACCGCGCCTAATTCCACGTTCACTTTCGTGCTTAGTGAGCAGGAGGAGGCTTACGACTACGATTTCCTCTCTTTCACCGATAAGCGCAAGGAGGCGGTGATAAAGGAGATGCCCGACACCGTGCCCGACATCATCAAGCAGTTCCGCAAGAAGCAGGAGGAGAATCAGTTGGGAAGTTCGTTGTTCAACATGGAATTGAGAGCGAGTGTGACTCCACAGGCGGAGATGGTGATTGTGATGGATCCCATAGCCGGAGATAAGATTAAGGCTTACGGTAGCGGCTCAATGCAGATGGGCTACACAAGTCCCGAGGAGAAACTCACCATGTATGGTAAATATACCTTGGACAGGGGCACTTATAATTTCTCGTTGCAGGACGTAATTTTGCGCACATTCAATATCCGCGAGGGGAGTTCCATATCTTTCAACGGAGACCCGTATCAGGCGTCGCTGAATATTGACGCGCTTTATCGTGTCAACACAAATCTGTCGGATTTGGACAAGAGTTTCTCCACGGATAAGGATCTAAACCGCACTAACGTGCCGGTGGATGCCGTATTGAGGGTGAATGGCGATATGCAGAGTCCTGATATCACTTTCGACATAGAACTCCCCACTTTGACGCAGGATGTGGCGCGTAAGGTGAAGAGTATTGTCAGCACTGAGGATATGATGAGCCGACAGATAGTCTATCTTTTGGCACTTAATAGATTCTATACTCCGGAGTATATGGGGGGCAGTGGCTCCAACAATGAATTGGCGTCGATTGCCAGCACCACACTCTCTTCACATCTATCCAATATCCTTGGTCAAATCTCCGACAAATGGAGCTTCTCCCCATATTTCAGAACAGACCACGGCGACTTCTCCGACATGGAGGTGGATCTCGCCCTCTCAAGCCGTTTGCTTAATAACCGTTTGCTTATCAATGGTAATTTCGGCTACCGCGACCGCACCACCTCCAACACCACTTTCATCGGAGACTTCGATTTAGAGTATCTGCTCAACAAACGTGGCTCGTTCCGCTTGAAAGCCTACAACCACTATAACGACCAAAACTACTACTTAAAGACCGCGCTCACCACCCAAGGTATCGGTGTGGTCTATAAGCATGATTTCTCCCGTTGGTTCAACTTCCTCCGTAAACGCAGAAAGAAGGATTAGTCAGTTCTCATAAATACGCTGTCAGAGACCGAGCTCGATGCCGTGAATCGCGTCACCTCCATCTTCGGTTAGGGAATACTTTTCCCTAACTTTGAAGATAATTGCGAAATTATTCTAAGTATCTGTTTACTATATGTAATTTACTATTAAGCGTACCTCATGTCAGTTTGTCAGCTTCATTGTCTAGTACAAGACCGATAACGCGCTGAAAATAAAAATCATCAAATTCCACCTTGGAATCAATGTATAATATAGCATCTTCGGCAGACTCGAAATATTTTACATATTTATCTGACATATTTATTTTCAACGAATTGCTTTCGTCTGCAACTATGATATCCCCTGAAAACTTAAATCCACAGACTTTAAACTTAATTGCATCGCTACTTATAAGTATATTGGATATTCCCCAAGATAATATCATGTCTTGGTGAGCCAGGGCAATGCGCATGAACTGCATTAAAATGGCACTTGTCTTCATATATATAATGTAATATAAAATCACTTACAAAGATAGCATATAAAATATAAATAAACAAGCTGAAGATATTTTATCTGACTTTAATATATTATTTTTAATATATTTTGTATCTTTGCCCCAAAAGAATGAGTATGTTAGAACGCTTACGAGACATATTAAAAGAACGCGGATTGACCCTAAAAGCTTTTGCTGATCTATCGGGGATTAGTCAGCCAAACCTTAGTAATTATATCAATGGCAACATTTCGCCAACGTTAGATACTTTAGACAAAATCGCTAAGGCTCTTAATCTAGAGGTGCAAGATTTGTTCCCTCAGAAAGAACAAGTTGAAATATTTGCGGTCGTAAGCGGTAAGACATATAAGATTACAGAAACAGACATAATAAATATAATAAAAGATAAAAATGGAACTGAACATCAATAAGCTACAGCAGTTACTTGAGAAAGACTCCATCTTAGTAACCGAGTTTATACATAATGGTAAGTCCAGCGAAAGTTACATTCGCACGACATTCGTGCAAAGTGATGGCTTTAAATGGGATACTGTGGTTCCATTTTACAATCGTCGCTCAGGTCTTTTCATTGAATCAGAGGATGAGTTGGCAGAATACCTCATAAAAATTAAGCCGTACTTCACCAAAAGTTCAATGAAAAAATGGGCAAAGACCGAACGGGCAAAATGGGCAAAGTCTAATGCTGTTGTCACAAAAGAATTTTTCTTTGTCTTATTATCATTCAAGGAAGAAACTGAATTCCCACCAAACGATAATCCGGCAAGAAGAATTCAAGATATCAAGGATGCCGGATATACGGTAGCCAGTATACCTGGGGGAACTCAAAAGAAAACGATAAGAATACTTTTGCCAATACCACTGACTGCAATAATGGGTTATGAAACGTTTTCAGCCCAATTCAAAGCAAGAGTGATACGACTTCTTAAGGGAATTAATGCTTTTGAGGCAAAACCGACGACTGTGAGAGGACTAATTCCGGATCATAAATTTTCAGAAGTTAGATGGGACGACAAAACCAAAGCAGATAACCCCATGGATATGTCTGATGAAGATGTGATATCGAAGTTTCAGTTGCTTGATAATCAAAGAAATCAGCAGAAGCGAGAAGTTTGTCGTAGATGCTTCCAAGAAGGGAAACGTG
>CAYQMV010000052.1:0-14428 GCA_964418705.1 uncultured Sangeribacter sp. | reverse complement strand
GTCGTTCAACCCGATTGCGAGTGCAAAGTTATAGCTTTTTGAGGCACCCGTCAAGAGTTTTCAAGAAAAAAAATTGATTTTTTTGAACTTAGTTTTATAACCAACTGATTATCAATTAAAACCAAAAACGTTAAAATTCGTCTTTCACTTTCTAAAAATTTTATGCACAATCCTCTTTCGGCGTTCAAGGCGTAAAAGTCTAACTAATCCGTCATGAATAAATTCATCAGAATCCAAAGAAGCGATATCAGCGTACGCCGCAAGAATAGCACGAAGAAGATCACGACGATGAGTGAGTCGAATAATATTTTCAAGAATCTGCGAGCGTGACGGCTTAGCGACAAACCGAGTCCTATTCGTATCTATCAAGATAAAATGGTCGCCATCCCATAGAATATTTGATAGATTCAAATCGCCATGAAGTATGCCTTTAGCATGGAGGGAAACCACAAAACCGGCTAAACGCGCCACATCTCCACAATCAAAACCGGCATGCCGCAACGTTGGAATCAAATCATGCGCGTAGTTTGGTAGGGATATGAAATAAGCCTCCCTCACGAATGGACCTGACTTGAGTTCCATATAAGCCACCGGTGCCGGAGTGTCTATCCCGGCGGAGAGTATTCTATTCCCATAGATATAAGCGCGCTTCGCCTTGCTGCCACGAAACAGATAACCGCAACTACGGAAGAAATTACAAGGCTTGAATTTCTTAACTATCAATTCAACGCCATCAAGCATAACAGACTTGACGGTGTTGCGTCCCACATAAATAGAGGAACCGACGTTGTCGAATGTCTTTGGGATTTCGGCAATGCCAGCGCTCATGGACTTATACCCGTCGGCGACAAAAGTAAACTGCTTCATAGCCATAGCATCTATTCAAGATTAACGACAGTGATTCCGGCGCCACCAAATCTGACATCCTCATCATGGAAAGAGGTCACCGCCTTATAATTCTGCAAGAATGCGCGTATAGCCATCCGCAAAGCACCGGTGCCGGTGCCGTGCAATATTCTCACACGCGACGCGGAGAACTGAAGAGCGTCGTCCAAGAAATAAGTGATCGCCTGCAACGCCTCATCGGCACGGAAACCACGCACATCTATCTCATTTTTAAATTCCAATTGACGTCGGCGCGAGTCCTCGATAGTTTCCGAGGAAAGAGACGTCTTCACCGCTGAGGCCTCCACCTTGGGTGGTTGCGAATGTTTCAAAGATTTCAGAGGTGTGAACGTACGCAATCCGCCAAAAGCGACTTCCGCCTTATTGCCCTGAACTGAGAGAACTTTGCCCACCACTCCCCCATCAGACATCATCACATAGTCGCCAGCCTTAATCGGCGCCACACCCTTATTTTGAGCATTCTGAGTATTGGGAGATTGACCTTTCTCTTTATTCTTTCTTCTGTTGGGAAGATTGATAATATTGTCGCCGGAGGAGGGAGCATCAAGATCTTTCTCCACCTGACGGCGGTACTGATCCAGCTCATGACGCACTTTCTTAGTACGTTCCTTTTCGGCGGCGGCATCCTTAATCTCCTTGATTGCATGCTCCACACGTGCGTTCGCCGACTCAAGAAGATGTTTTGCCTCGGCGCGCGCCTCACGGATAATATCGTTTCTACGCATCCGCAATTCTTCAGCTTTAGCCTCCAATTTATCGAGCATCTCATCAATCTTCGCCTCTTTCTCCTTGGCTGCGAGACGTTTATTGGACCAATAACGTCTGTCGCGCGACAAATCAAGGAGATATTTATCCATATTCACATAATCGGAACCCACAAGGTCCTTGGCAAGAGCGATCACGTCCTCCGGCAAACCACTTTTACGCGCTATTTCAAGGGCGAAAGAGCTTCCGGGACTCCCAATTTCCAATTGGAAGAGTGGCTGAAGGTGCTGACGGTCGTAGAGCATGGCTCCGTTGACAAACCCCTTCTCCGAACTTGCGAAAGTCTTGAGATTCTGATAGTGAGTGGTGATGACCCCGAAACTTCCTTTTGAATTAATTTTGGAGAGAATCGCCTGAGCTATCGCACCGCCGATTTGCGGTTCAGTGCCGGAACCCATCTCATCGGCGAGAATCATAGTGGAAGCATCAGCCCGATTGACAAAGAATTTCATATTGCGGAGATGGGAGCTGTACGTACTGAGGTCATTCTCCATTGACTGCTCATCGCCGATATCAATGAATATATTGTTGAAGATGCCCATGTGGGAGTTGGAATATAGAGTGGGCAACATTCCACACTGCATCATATACTGCACAATAGCCACAGTCTTAAGGCACACCGATTTACCGCCGGCGTTAGGTCCGGAGATTATCAAAATACGCTGTTCCCTCGTCAATCGGATATTCAGCGGCACGACCTTTCTGCCATGCGCTCGCAGCGACATCAAAAGCACCGGATGCACAGCATTGAACCACTCGAGTCCCGGTTTAGCCGAGATATTGGGGAACTGAGCATCCATATCACGCGCCAAAAGAGCCTTCGCACGTATAAAATCAATGTTTCCCGCATCGCGTGCGGCATCCATGATCTCCGGGATATGCGGACGAACCACGGCTGAGAGGGCTACAAGAATAATAATCACCTCCTTACGCTCCTCCATCTTCAGCTCACGGATTCTATTGTTAGCTTCAACCACTTCCGCCGGTTCAATGAAATAGGTTTTACCCGTAGAGCTTTGGTCATGCACTATACCTGAGATTTGACGCTTCATCGAAGCCTCCACCGGAATCACCAATCTACCGTCACGAAGATATGGAGTGGTGTCGGCGGCGAGCAATCCCTGCCCCACGGCACGCTCAATCACCCTACGCATCACTCCCGACATGGAAGCGGACGCCGCCAGCAGTTCATGGCGTATCTCCGCCAAATGCGGCGAAGCGGTGTCTTTGACCTCTCCATATTGGTTCACCACCTTGTCGATCTCCTTATTCACAAAAGTGAGGTCCGGAAGTTGCGAGAACTCCTTCACCAGCTCCGGATACTGCTGCTGTTCCCCCTCTTTGGGAGCGAAGAAAGCGCGCAATTCGGTGATAGTGTCGAGCAACTTATGAAGTTTCAGAAATTTTTCGGAGCCAATATGGCTACCCTCCGCCTTAAGATGCAGTAAGTCGTCGGCAGGGTCATATAGATTATTCAACGGCAACGCCTCCTCGGAAGCAAGGATACGTACCATTTCATTAGTCTGATTGAGTAGGGATAAAATTCTCTGTTTATCGGTGGAAAACTTCATTTTCGCACAATGAGCACGTCCCAAGTCCGACAAACATTTGGATTCGACCATGCCGCGCAATGAATCGAACCCTATCTTAGCTTCAAAATCTGATGGATAGATAGTCATTACGGCTACAAAGGTAGCAGTAATTTTTTAAACGGGGAAAGCCAACATGGGCAAATCTTTCTCGAAGAAGAGACGGTGCGCCATAGAGGGATTGAAGAAACGGGCAAAGATATTGCGTTTTTTGTTAGGGATAACAATCAGCTGCACACCCTTTTCGGAGATTAAACGTTCAAGATCCTCATCGAAAGACTCCTTGTCGAAGACATGGATGGAGGAGTTGGTGCCTGGATACGCACGCTTGAAGTATGCCGACAAGCTATCGAGCTTCGAAGCCATGGAGTCGGAGGAGACACCATTGATGGGAACTATGAAAAGGTCGGTGACGGGATAATCAAACATTGATTGGAAAGAGTCCATCGACATAATATCCTGCTTATCAAGATAGCAGAAGAATAGCACCTTGTTCACATCGCGGATTTTAGGCATTCCGAAATTCTCGGGCACAATGAAGAGCGGGGAACGACAGGAGTCAAGCACCTCGGCGGTGACACTTCCAATAAGTTCCTTGGCACGGCGGGAAACGCCTCTTGTAGCCATCACAATAATGTCGGGTTTCTTCTGACGAGCGTATTCGAGAATCACCTCTTCCGGGACACCCTCAGTGATTTCGGTGTCGAAGTCCACGTTGGGATATTCACCGGAGGATATACGCGCCTTGATATCCTCCACAAGACGACGCATTTTCACCTCCGCCTCCCTACGAAGCTCCACCGCCATCTGAGCGTCGGAGATATCCACACTGGAAGTTTCAGGGAAAGATACCGCGTCTTTAATGTAAAGCACGGAGAGTGAATGGAGGATGAAAGGTTTTAGGGAGAGTCTGCCGGCGAGGTCGAACGCCACCTTCACAGCAGTCTCACTATAAGGAGAAAAATCGACGGGAATGAGCAGCGTACCGCTCATACCCGCCAATTTAGCATGGACGACAGCCAATTGCTTGTCGGCCTCATTTTCAATAATTTTCAACGCCTTTTTCAAATCAGTATCCGCGACATTCAAGCTCACGAAAGCATCGTCGCATTCAGCATTAGGCAGCTTAAAAGGCGACAATGAGACATCCACCCCCTCTTTCGAGAGAGCATTTTTGAGGTTTTCCGCCACTTGCGGAGTGTGAATGGCTATAGAAATATGATTATCCATAAATGAAAGGCGTTAGTCTGCGGAGACAGACGTTTGATCTGTAGAGACAGACGATAAAATCTAATTAGGCTTCTTGTTCAGTTTTTTCTAAACCTTTAAGAATCTCGACAGCCATATCGTAGATAGTAGTGTCGTCAAGGACAACGATGCCGCCATCAGGACCCGGCTCGATATGAACGCCCTGGCTTTTACCGAATTGATAATTGACGCCTCCGAAATAATTGCGCACTGTCTGAACTGTTACATTCAGTTCGTCTGCGATTTTGTGCATGGAGCCGTCAGGCAAACTGTCTTTGAGACGACGAAGCTCATTGAATGTGATTGTCTTACTCATGGTTCTTATTGTTTTAAGTTATTAATCAATCAAAGCGAGCCATATTAAATATGAACACCGCACGTTTACATCATTTTATTGTTAGTATCTCCATCCTCAAATCGCCCTCGGAGGAAACCTCCGGCGATATGTTGATTTCGATTCGCTAATTTAGTCATTTATTTTGGAGAGACAAAATATTTTGCCAATTTTTTCATAAAAATTTTCGTTATAGGATTTGCGATGGCATAATGCAACCAAACGCATATCAAGGGAGAGCCATGCGCCACTAAAACATATCACAATGCCACCACATCATTCTCCGGCAAATAGCCTATGAATGAAGAGTTGAGCTTCACCTTCACCCACCCCTTGGGAGTATCCTCTTCGGGGATAAGTTCAAGAAGAGTCCCCTCCACCAAAGGAGTGACCTCACTCTTAGCCTCGGAATTGGGCGACGGGAGGATTGTGGCTTCGTAGGAAGTGATCACACACTCGTTGCGCTGCGACCAATAGCTTCGCGCCACAAAAGTGAAGACATTGAACATCACGGTGAGCGCAAGGAACACCAACGCGCCGAAGAATCCGATTTTGCGCATAAGCACATTGGCGGTGAAAATATACAACGCCACACCCCCCAAGAGTATGATGAAGGATGCTATGGCGAGATAACCCCAAACGTCGGCGGAGACATTGGAGGCGATTTTACGCTCCACCGACTTCATAAAAGATGGAGAGTCGGGGGTCACGCTCTTGTTCTTACCACCGAGCTTCGCTTTGTTTCTATCTTCGATTTTGCCGGAGATATACTCAATATTGTCGTTAATGGTTGAGTTTGAGGGAGCGAGGGCGTGCGCCTGCTGGTAGCATACCATGGCGGCGCCGAGCTTATCCGATTTCACGTATGCGTTGCCCATATTAAACAATAGCTGCGCGGAGGTTCCGTCAGACTTCATAATACTGTCGTAGGCAAGCACCGCCTCGGTGTATTTACCCGCTTTGTAGAGTTTTTCCGCATCCGCGGGTGTCGGTTTCGCATAAGCCGGCAACACAGAGGTTAAGAAGCAAAAAATTGCACAGATATATAGTTTCATCATTGACCTATTTTACTGATTTATTAATGTCGTTAATCACATTCGCCGCCGCCTGATATGAGTTGTTCATCAACTCGGAGGCATCCCCCGGAGCATACTTGGCGAACTCGGCGTCGTCAATCACCTTTATGAACTCGTTGACAAAGGATTCCTCCACACCATTCGAGAGGAGACGCTCTTTAATATTATCGCGGTTAAGTTCCGATCCGGGCATTTTCAATTTGTCGGCGGCGAATCCCCACAAAGCGATCAAAAGCTCATCATAGAAAGCATTGGAGTCGTTGCGCTTCATGCACGCCGCGGCCTTGCGCAGACGTTTGTTGGCAACGGAATGTGCCTTTCGGCTTCTGACGGCGATGATGTCGGCGTTGGCCTTGATGTAAGCCCTGCGCCAGAAGATAATCACAGCCAAAAGGATAAAGGGTATGACATACGCCAACCAATACCCCACCGTTCCGGCAAAGATAGAATGTTCTTTCGACAAGTCGGGACCCACGGGCATGAGATCGTCAGTAAACACCGCCTTCTCACGTGTCTGCGATTTAGCGGATTCCTTACCCTTCGCCACTTTCACTTTGAAGCTGTTGGATCTTGCGGTTTCGTATGATTTGGTCGCAGGATTGAAATAAACCAACTCCACGGAGGGAATAATGAACTCACCCTCCTGCAACGGCATAAAGGAATAGTCGAGTTTCACGTTGCCACTCAAATTCGAGCCGCTGACGGCGGCGTTGACAGTGGATGTCGGAGTGTAAACCTCCATTTGCGGAGGGAACACATTATTTAAATCGGGAAGGGTGACATATTTAAGGTTTCCGGTTCCCGAGATAGTATAGACAATGGATGAAGCTTGGTTAGTCGCCAAATTCTTGCTTGGAAGAGCGGCTGAAATAGAGAATTTACCCACACCGCCGGAGAAATTCGTCGGTTTCGGAGTTGGCAGCGGAAGCACATTGACGGAGACATCATTTGGCTGGACGCTCAGCTGCACGGGATAACTCGGATAAAGGTCGCCGAAGAGGGGGTCATAATAGTGTTTCTCCGATCTTGCGGCTATTGTGTATTTATTACCTTGAATCTTAAGCGATCCGGTCATCTGCGGGAAAATCACATACCTCGCTATGACGGCTGTCTTATATGTTTTCCCGTTATAAGTCTCCAACTTCACGGAAACATCGGTGTTTTTCGATTCCTCAAGCACGAATCCGTCGAATTTAGGGGATTCGGTGGCACCGATGAAAGAGATACCCGCGTAGGTGGTGTATAATTTAACTGTATAAAGGATGGCCTCCTGCTCGTAGGCGGTTGTTTTCGACACCTCCGCACGCATGAAAAGGTTGTCGTTACCCTTACCCACGAACCTCAATCCGGAGGGTTGCGCCTGATGCGGATCTGGGATATCGTCGTCATCATCGAAGCTCGGCATCCGGCGCGCCGGCTGTGAGGCTTGGGCTTGAGCATGGGATTCGGAGCCAATGGAATAGGATAGTTTATTGGATGAAACGCCCCCCACAGAAATGGGACCTACGGAGAAAGTGCCCTTTTCAGTGGCTTTGAGGGTGAAAGTATATTCCACCCACTCCGATTTTTGCGTCTTCATGCCCGTGCCCGACACCATGGAGGATCCATAGCCGGACTCCACCGGGTCGGGGTAAAGCAGCTTCGCTCCCGGCACATTGGAGGGGAGTTTGGGCGTGCCATCCACGTTCTCCACCCTCACAGTGATTTGGAATTTATCACCGACACCGATGGAGCCGGAAGAGCGGAGACCTAACTTCACACTCTTCTGTGCCGATGCCGCCAATGCGATGAATATCAGCGAGAATATTATTAAAAACTTCCTCATGCTCAATTAAAATTTAAAGGACTACTACCATTGTTTACGTGAACGCTGAGACGCGGGCTGCTGCTTCTGCGAGTTTCGGATAAGCTTCGCACGCGTGTTGTTCTCTTTGTTCTCCATAGCTTGCAGAATTTGATCGGCGGTCTGCTGATTCATTCTGTCTTGTTGCTGCTGTTGGTCTTTATTTTGGTCCTTGTTTTGGTCCTTGTTTTGATCTTGGTTTTGGTACTTATTCTGATCCTTATTTTGGTCTTGGTTCTGATCTTTGTTTTGATCCTTATTCCGGTTCTTGTCCTGATTTTGATCCTGGTTCTGCTGCTTGAGCTGAGCTATGCGCAAATTGCGGCGACACTCCTCAAATCCAGGGGTAATTCTCAGCGAAGCCTTATATAAATCTATGGCATCCTTATAATTCTCCTCACTGAATTTGAAGTTGGCGAGATTATAGTAAGCCATGGAAGCTATGGGAAACGCCCTACCCTTCATCTTAGCCACGATGGAAAGATTCGACTCCCCCGCCTCCATAAGTTGTTTACCGGTGGTATCCTTAGCGGCGATGAGCTTCCCACCCTGCGCGAACTGCGCCGATCCGAGGTTGAACAAACCCTCAGGACTTGTGGGATTGGACTGCAACGCTTCGGAATATTTCTTTATGGCACCGGCGTAATCTCCGGAAAGGAAATCGGAATTACCGACGGCGATGGCCTTACGTTCCTCCCTGGTGGTGGTTGACGAGCTACCGCACGCCACCAACGTCAAGGATATACATAGAAGAATAAGATACTTTTTCATCGTTTCTCCTCCTTTTTAAAGAAAGTGATTTTATCGAGCCAGCTAATCTTGCGGTCCAAGATGAAAATGTCGAGGATAAGGAACGCCAAAGCGCACCACACAAAGATATAGAACAGCTCATCATGGAGAGCATACACATTCGCCTCCAGAGATGTTTTCTTAAGAGTGTCGAGTTGCTTCGACAATTCGTTGAGGGCATTTGAGGCGGAGGCGTTCACATATATACCCTTGCCATCCTTCGCAATCGAAGCGGCAAGATCCTCGTTGAGCGCGGTCTTCACTATCTGACCGTCGGAATCCACCATCGAGAAACCACCACCTGTAGGAATCATCACCGGATTAGTGCTACCCACTCCGATTACGTTCACCTGAATCTTATTTTTGGAAGCGTTATCCACAGCGCTCTTCACGCCCTCTGGATTCTCCAACTCCTCGGCATCGGTGATAAGGATTATGGCACGTCCCACGTCCTCCTTGTCGGAGAATGAGTTTGAAGCCATATCTATCGCCGAGGCGATGTTGGTGCCCTGATTTGATATCTGAGTGGGGTCTATGGCGTTGAGGAATGATTTCGCCGACACATAGTCGGAAGTGACTGGAATCAAAGTATAAGCGTCGCCGGCGTAAACGATAAGTCCCACCCTATCGTTGTCGAGGCGGTTGATTAATTTTTCGAGCATCGACTTAGCCGTTCTCATACGCTGGGATCCGACGCCGTCGTTCTCGATGGGTGCCAACATGGAGTTACTGGCATCCATGGCGATTACCACCTCAATACCCTCCTTGTTGGAGGTTTCATCCTTCAATCCTCCCCAAGGACGGGCGAATGCCAATATGATCATCGCCAAAGCGAGCATACGGACAGTGATTTTCACCGGAGGCTTATATGCCGACACTGTTGGCATCAGCGATTTCAGCACAGGATTGGAGCCGAACTTCTTGATGTTTTTGCCACGGACATAGCGTGCCCACACATAAAGCATCACAAAAGCCGGCACCAGTAAAAGATATAGTAGATGGGAGGGATATGCGAAACTGAACATATTATCTATCAAAGTTTAAAAGATACAACATAGATCTATGATATTTTGTAATAATCATTATTTCTAATCATTATTGATATAATCATTATAGTAATAGATATTACGCTGATAAGATATTATGGTATTCTGCGCAAGAGAGTGTATCTGAGAAGAAGCTCAAAAGCGAAGAGTATCAAAGCCAATGTCACCCAAGGCATGAAATTCTCGGAAGTGCGCGAATAGCGCGTGGCATCCATGCGCGTTTTCTCAAGTTTCTCGATTTCGCGGAAGACCTTCTCAAGGGTGTTGTTGTCGGTGGCTCTGAAATACTTGCCGCCGGTGGCGGAAGCGATTTCTTTGAGCGAGGACTCATCTATTTTCGTTTCTATCCTCGTTGGGAAACCGAAAGGATCCTGCACCATCACCACGCCGTTAGTGCCCACACCGATTGTGTAGACCTTTATACCCTTGTTTTTGGCAATCTGTGCCGCGGTGGATGGAGCCACATCACCGGCGTTGTTGGAGCCGTCGGTGAGGAGGATGATACTTTTGGATTTCGCCTTTCCGGAGGAGACTCTGTTAATCGCGCTGGCGAGACCGTCACCAATGGCTGTTCCATCGGCGAGCTGTCCCATCCTCACATTCTCAAGAGTCTGCAAGAGAGTGGTGCGGTCGTTGGTCAACGGAAGTAGCGAGAGCGACTCACTTGCGAAAATCACAAGTGCCATATTATCTGACTCCCTACCGTTGATGAATCCGGAAGCCACTTTCTTCGCGGCCTGGAAACGGGTGGGCTGCAAGTCTGAGGCCATCATGGAACTCGACACGTCGAGCGCCAAACATATATCGGTGCCCTCCACGGTGGTGGAGGAGAATGAACTTGTGGACTGCGGACGCGCCAAAGCGACTATCAACGCCCCTATGGCGAGCATACGCAATGCGTACATCGCATGGTTGGCGACAACTTTCCACGAAGTCCCCATCTTATCGAATGCCTTAGTGGTGGAAATCTCCAAATATGGATTGGCGTTTTTATGTTTCCATATATACCATCCTATCAGAGGTAGGTATATCAAAAATAAAAGTAGGAAACCGGGATATTTAAACATCATGATTTGGAGTTATTTAAAGTTTCGACATTTTTATCTGTCTCCGGTGCCGGTGGAAGGGGTTTTGTCTCCTCCACAAAACGAAGTGCGTTCTCAAACGCCTGGATATTGTCATCAGGCAGAGGGCGCAGCTTGGCGAACTTCACAAAATCCGCCATTGCGAGTATTTGTTCCACATACCCCTTACGCTGTTGCGCCTCACTTTCGCCGCTGATGGCATCAAGTATTTCGGAGGATGTCATCTCCATGGCGTTGATTCCGAACCTACCGCGCAGATATTCACGGAGAATTTCAGTGAGCCGGGTGAAATAATGACGTTCGTCGCCACTCTCCCACACCTTATCCTCACGCAATTTACGCAGTCCGGCGATAGCGACCTCATAAGGAGAAGGTTGAGGCTTGGGCTTACGCAAAGATATTTCGCCTTTATGCTTGCGATAGTATATTGCGAGCATCACCAACGCGGCGATTAAGAGCAGCCCGAGAATCCACGCCCACCAATAGTAGTAGAGCGCGTCGGGAATCATATCTGTGAATTTCTGCCACTTATTATCATAGTAAGGTGGCAGCGGACCCACGTTGGGAGATATTGAATCGTTGGCGGTGACATTGGGGGCGGTGATTTTTATAGACACCGGATTAGAGGCGGCAGTGTCGCCGGCGACCACATAATGCAACGAAGGGATTGTATATACACCCGGGTCAAAGATTTGCACCGGGAATCTGAAATTAATCTGACGTTTTCCGGAGCCGAGTTTAATGGTGTCGGAGGAGAAAGAGGCACGAATCTCCACGGTGTCGTTGAGGAGGGTGTAAACGCCCTCCGGGGCCTCTTTGAGGAAAGGGAACTCACCCGAGTCCTTGAGGTCCTCCACCACTTGCATATTGAGGAAGGTGATATTACCCATCATCATCGAGGCGGAATCAAGTTTCGCGGAGATAGTGGGGTTCACCGCCGCCGAAACGGCGCATGCGCCAACCGCCAGCATGACGGCGCACGCAAGAACCCTACTCTTCATCAAATTAATAAACAAACGGATATTCATATATAATTTTATTATCTACGGGCGCCCCTATTTCTAAACAGAGCGAGCAACGCCTTCACATAGTCCTCGTCGGTAGCCACGGAAGCCATATCCACGCCGCATTTATTAAGTGTCTCGGTAATGGCTTGACGGCGTTCATACCACAACCTGTCGTAAGCCTTGCGCACGGAAGCGGAAGAGGTGTCGATCCATTTATATCTGTTGCGTTCGATATCCTTCACTCTGACGAGACCGACATCGGGCAACTGCGCGTCGCGTTTATCATAGACCTGAATCGCCGCCAAGTCATGTTTTTTCGCAGCGATGGTCATCGATTTGGAATAGTCATGGTCATCGATAAAGTCGGTGAGGAGGAACGCGGTGGCGCGCTTCTTCACCGCGGAGTTCATAAAATTAAGAGCCACATCGATGTTCGTTTCCACCTGTGTAGGCTCAAAATTAATGATTTCGCGTATAATGAGAAGGATATGCGAAAGACCCTTTTTCGGGGGGATAAACTTTTCGACTTTGTCACTAAAGAAAATCACTCCCACCTTATCCTTGTTTTGGATGGAGGAGAAAGCGAGAGTGGCGGCGATTTCCGCCATCATCTCTTTTTTGCTCACACCGACGGCTCCGAACTCACGGGAGCCGGAGACATCAATGACGAGCAAGACCGTCAGCTCGCGTTCCTCCTCATAAACCTTCACGTATGGTTTATTGTGGCGCGCGGTGACGTTCCAGTCGATATCCCTCACATCGTCGCCATAGTTGTATTCACGCACCTCGGCGAAGGTCATACCCCTTCCCTTGAACGCGGAATGATACTCACCGGCGAAGATGTCGCGGGATAATCCACGGGTTTTTATTTCTATTTTGCGTACTTTCTTAAGTAAATCAGAAGCTTCCATAATAAAATTGCTTTTATTCTACAATCGGCGGAAAGCGATTGCATTAGGGCACTTCCACTTTGTCAAGGATAGATGAGATCACATCGTCGGCGGAGATATTGTTCGCTTCAGCCTCGTAGGAGAGACCGATACGGTGGCGCATCACATCGTGGCACACCATGCGTATATCCTCGGGGATAACATATCCACGTCCTCTGAGGAAAGCGTAAGCTCGGGCGGCCTGAGCCATGCTTATGGAGGCACGTGGAGAGGCACCATAGGAAATAATAGATCTCAAATCGGGCAATCCGCATGATTCCGGATTACGGGTGGCGAATACAATATCCACAATGTAGTTTTCTATCTTCTCGTCGATATAAATCTTTTTGACCACATCCTGAAGACGTTGGATGTCAGCTTTGTTAAGTATGGGACGTATCGGAGCCAACTCACCGCCAATGTTCTGACGGATCACGCGTTTCTCCTCCTCCTTTGTCGGGTAAGTGATCACCACCTTGAGAAGGAAACGGTCGGTCTGCGCCTCAGGCAAAGGATATGTACCCTCCTGCTCCAAGGGGTTCTGTGTCGCCATCACCAAGAAAGGCTTGGGAAGCTCGAAAGTCTTCTCACCGAGAGTCACCTGACGCTCCTGCATCGCCTCGAGCAACGCACTCTGCACCTTCGCCGGAGCACGGTTAATCTCATCAGCGAGGACGAAGTTGGCGAACACCGGACCTGTCTTCACCTCAAACTCCTCCTTTTTCACTGAATAAATCATGGTGCCGATCACATCGGCGGGAAGGAGGTCGGGGGTGAATTGGATGCGGTTGAATTTAGCATCCACCAATGATGACAATGTTTTGATAGCCAAAGTTTTCGCCAATCCTGGCACACCCTCCAAAAGTACATGTCCGTTGCACAAAAGGGCTATCAACAAAGAATCTACAAGATGCTTCTGACCAACGATACGCTGATCCATGCCTTGAACTATAAGATTAATCAAGGAACTATGTGATGCGATTTCGTCGTTTAGTTCGCGAATATTAAAATTGTCGTACATGATTGTTTAAACCTTATCGTTTCTGCGTGCAAAAATAATTATTTCCGCCAATAGGGAATTAACATTTTGTGTTAATTTTGGTTGTATTTTTACAAGCCTGTTTAACACTGAGATTCACACGCCTGGAAGTTAATAATTGATTAAAGGGAAGGGTTACTCCGCGAATGCGTTCCAACCCTGCGCTTTGAGGGGGAGTTCGGTGCCGTCGCGGGTGATAAGAGCCTCACCAAGTTCCGGTTTGGTCACATAGCCTATGACCTTCACGCCCTTGATTTTCTCCACATCATCGTGGGCTGCGAGGGGGACGGTGAACAGCAGTTCATAGTCCTCACCACCATTGAGAGCGGCGGTGACAAGATTCATGTTCAGCTCCTCCGCCATGGAAGCGGTCTGATAGTCGATAGGGATTCTATCCTCGTAGACACGGCATCCCACGCCTGAATCCTTGGCGATATGCAACAGTTCGGATGATAATCCGTCGCTGACATCCATCATCGCGGTGGGCTTGATGCCGGCGTTTCTGAGAGCTTGAACAATGTCGCGGCGCGCTTCCGGTTTTAGTTGACGCTCCAGGATATACTCCTTACCCTCGAACTTAGGCACAAAATTCTTATCCTTAGCGGCGGCGGAGACTCTGTTCTCACGCTCCAAAAGCTGCAATCCCATATATGCGGCGCCAAGGTCGCCCGACACGCAAATCACGTCGGTAGGTTTCGCTCCGGAGCGGTAAACAATCTCCTCTTTTTTCGCCATACCCATACAAGTGATGCTTATCACGAGTCCGGTGACG
>CAYQMV010000051.1:0-14664 GCA_964418705.1 uncultured Sangeribacter sp. | reverse complement strand
AAGCCATAAGGTTAAGGCCATGTTCAATTTCCGCATCGGAATAGACTTCTAACCGCCAGACTAAACACATACAAATAGCCCATGCCGGTGCGGCATGGGCTATTTGTATGTGTTTAGGTCAAAATTCATTTTAGGCGTATAGGTCATTTGGGACGTTTAATACTCCCCAATTTTCGGACCAGTGCATAAATCAAATAAAATAAGTATTTTTGTACTGCAATGAAACAGAAAAGACTCAAGCACAGTGCAGACTTCAAGGCTAAGGTAGCCATTGAAGCACTCAGGGAACAATCCACACTAAGTGAGTTGTCCACAAAGTATGGTGTTAGCCAATCGGTCATAAGCCGATGGGAAACAGAGTTACTTAATAATGCGTCCAGTGTGTTCGGGGATACGCCTACGAATAATAATACTATAATTGTCGCAGGGCGCATCAGGACATTAATCATCAAATACCATTACTCCATTACAATGAACATAAATTGTCAGCATAGTTACAAATAGATTTGGTAATTAGTAGATTAATGTCTAATTTAGCAAACCCAAAGAAGATGACGGCACCAACTAAGCTGTTATTTAGGAATGACAGGGGCATCGAGTCTCTGACATTCCACCCAAGGAAGAATCAAGCATCCGCTATCTGTTATTTCCCTTATAGTGGGTGGAATTTTTCCTTAATTTAGACTAATACTGGTCTGATTTTTGGGAGTAGCATAATGAAAAAAAGCCGCCGACACTGAAAAGCATCGGCGGCAAATCTATTATCTACTATCTATTATCTACTAATAAGCGAGACTCCGGTCATTTCAGCGGGCTGCGGTTCGCCCATGATAGCGAGCAATGAGGGAGCCACGTCGGCGAGACGGCCATTCTTAACTTTGGCACCCTTATTCTCCGAGATATAGATGAAGGGGACGGGATTGAGCGAGTGGGCGGGGTTGGGAGTGCCATCCTCATTGAGAACCTTATCGGCATTGCCGTGGTCGGCGATGATGATGGTCTCGTAGCCATGCGCTTTGGCAGCCTCCACCACGTCATGCACACACACATCCAAAGTGGCGATAGCTTTCCGGATAGCCTCATAAACGCCGGTGTGTCCAACCATGTCGCCGTTTGCGACGTTCACCACGATGAAATCAAATTTATCTGAATTGATGGCAGCCACCAACTTCTCAGTAACGATGGGGGCGCTCATCTCCGGTTGTAGATCATAGGTCGCCACCTTAGGTGACGGCACAAGCACACGCTCCTCTCCGGGGAACGCCTCCTCACGGCCACCGTTGAGGAAGAACGTCACGTGAGCATATTTCTCCGTCTCAGCGATGTGGAGCTGTGTTTTGCCCTTGTTGGAAAGATATTCCGCCAATGTGTTGCCCACATTCTCCTTATCGAAGAGGATATGCACGTTCTTGAATGAATCATCATAGGGGGTCATGCAATAGTACTGCAATCCCGCAATGGGAGCCATGCCCGCCTCCTCTTTCTGGGTGAGTACGGAAGTTATTTCTTTAGCGCGGTCGTTGCGGTAATTGAAGAAGATGACAGCGTCACCCTCTTTGATGGTGCCGTCGACGGTGGTGTTCACGATAGGAAGGATGAACTCATCGGTCACATTCTCCGCATACGATTCCTTGATCGCCTCCACCATATCCACGGCTTTCTTACCCTCGCCGTTCACGAGCATCTCGTAAGCCACTTTCACACGCTCCCAACGTTTATCGCGGTCCATAGCGTAGAAACGTCCGATAACGGAAGCTACGACTCCGGCTGATTCTTCGCAATGTTTCACCACGTCAGCCACGAATCCGGCGCCGGATTTGGGGTCGGTGTCACGGCCATCCATGAAACAGTGGATAAACACTTTCTCCAAGCCGTAGGATTTGGCGATGTCGCACAAAGCGAAAAGGTGGTCCAACGAAGAGTGTACGCCACCGGTGGAGGTCAGACCCATGAAATGGATAGCCTTGCCATTTTCGCGGGCATACTCAAAGGCACCGCGCACCTCTTTCATGTCTTTAATGGAACCATCGGCGATGGCGCGGTTGATTTTCACAAGGTCTTGGTAAACCACACGTCCGGCTCCGATATTCAAGTGACCCACCTCGGAGTTGCCCATCTGTCCGTTGGGAAGACCCACATCCTCGCCGCATGCCTGCAGTTGGGAGTTGGGATAATCGCGCATGAGCGTATCCATGTAGGGGGTGGGAGTGTTGAAAATAGCATCATCTTTCTGATGGTCGCCGATACCGTAACCATCAAGGATAATCAGCAATGACTTTTTGCCCATAGTAGAACTTATTTTTTATATTATTTCTTTCAGTTTCAGACTACAAAATTACTACAAAAAAGTGAAATGCGGAAAGATATGGTGATAATATGCGAACCGGGCGTGGATTCGCTGTGCAAATCTACGCCCGGACAATGTATGCCTCTACAGAGGCTGTGTTACTTATTCAAAAGTATATGTCTGCCATGACTTAGGCTCGGGATCGGAACCATTGGAAGCGCTGCCGATGACCACATCGTGACCATTGCCGGTGACATCATGGAGCAACGAGCCGGAACCCTCGTTCATAGGCAAATAAAATACGAGGTTGGGGTCGGTGTACTTCACCTCTTTCTTCATATTCTTGGAAATCTGCGAAGCGGAGCGCACGGTCTTCCACAGACGCACCTGCGCCATCTGCACATAATCCTTGAAGTATGTGGAGCCGGAGCAAATCATATTAAGACCGCTGACGGTGAGCACGGTGCCAGGAGCCACGCTGGAGCTGTTGCGCTCCTCTCCGTTCACGTAGAGAGTGACCTTACCGGTGGAGGAATCGTAGGTATGTGCGAAGTGGTACCACTTACCCCATTCCAACGGAGTGTCGTTGGGGTCGCCGGAGTCGTAGTTGGCGTCGATGCCGAGGGTCTTAATCTGCAAGAAATTATAGACATTGCGGCCATTGACGGTGTAAACCACATCACCGAAACGGATATACAATTCGGCATTCGCCTGGAAGTTGAACAACGCTTGGTTGTTGACGGTGAAACCACCGTTGCCACGGGTGTTGACCACGCGCGCCCACCATTCGAGGGTGAGTTGCGGGAGATCCACGGGGCTATCCCAATTCATAGCCATGGAGTTGGCGTAGTAGAACTGCGGCACCGCCTGCTGAAGCACCTTGTCGAATGAGAAGATATAGGAGCTGGAGCTTCCGGTCACCTCCACCCCGTTCGCGCCGGTAATGGAGATGGGTGCGGCATATTCCACACCGCTGTCCCCTTGGAAAGAGGTGAACTGCACAGGAACCACGGCGGAAGTCTCACCGGCGGAGATCACCGCGGTGGAGGGCAGCGACACATACTGCGACGGCACCATTTGATACTCGGTGTCGTTGCGGTCGTTGTACGCCTTGAGCTTACTCTCGTCGAGGGCTAAGGAGACAGTCACATCATGGTCGAGACGCTGAGCCAAGCGCACGGTGATGGAGGAGGATGTCACCTCCCCCTCCTCGCCCAATGTGACGGAAGAGAGCGTCTCGGTGGATGCTTCGGAGATATACACCCTGTTGTCTATCACATCGTTTTCAGGGTCGCACGCCGCTGCGCACACCGCTAAAAGACCGAGGGCAAATATATTTAATGCTGATTTCTTCATTTCAAAACAATTTTTATTTATCAATTAGCCAATCGTCTAATCTTTAGTCAATGACTTAATTCTCAGCGGTCTGATTTTGAACGGCGATACCCTGACGCACATACGGATAGTCGGGTTTGCCGGAATAATCATACTCGATGTGGTAAGCACCCATACCGGCGTGCGGCAAACCGAGATGGTTCTGATAATCCATCTGCTCAAGGAAGAGCGGTTTGTCGGCGGCACGCTCGAAGGTGGTGCATACGATGGATTTGGCGAGGGCTTGCTCGAAGATGGTCGGTTTATGGCGTTGCACCGCATCGAAGAAGGTGTCAAGTCCCGACTTATTGAGTTCATAAGTCTGCCACATGATATAGTCGAGCGACAGCACCACATCCTCATCGAGGAGGTCGTAGTAGCTGAGCCATCCGGTGCCGCCGGGGATATCGACACACAGCATCTTGCCGGTCTTGTCGAACTCGCTGCGGAGGGTGCGGAGGAACTCGTTGCAAACATTGCGCATACTGAAGTTCATCAGAGTGCCGGTAGCCTCCATGTCGAGGTCGTAGCCTCCGATATTGTACTTATTGCAAGTGTCGACAAGAGCGAGGGCGTACCTCTTGGCGGCGGCGATGCATGAAGCTTCATCCGTGGGATCGAAGTTCCAATACTCCTCGGCGGAGTGTCCCGCCGGAGTGATATTCTCGCCGATATTGCGCGCCGTCCACGACATCACCGTCTTGGAACCGCGTGCTTGAAACTCGTTGAGATCCTGCTGCTGCGCTTCGGTGAGGTTGCCCCACACGAGCCACAGACCCACGAAATCCACGGAATCGGGCAGTCCCATCAAGGAGTTGGATTTGGCTCCCGCCGCCCAACTGCCGAACCACCCGAACATCACCTTGTGCGGCGACGCGAAATAATTCTTCAAATTAGTATAATATTCAGCGGGAAGCCCCTCATAGTAATCCTTCGCCTCGGTCTCCGTCCAATCATCACACGACGTAGCCCCGAAGAACAAACCTACCATGGCGGCGATCATCACTAATATTGATTTCAAATTATTCATAGTTCGAAATTAAATAAGTTTATTAATCTATTTAGTCCGCTAATCAGTCCTTTTTAGCCCACCAGAGGTCAGTGGCGCCAGTGTCGGCACCGCCGAGCATCTGCTGCGCCGCCTTCACGTTGGCTTCATTGGTGTTGAACTCACTCTGAGGATAAGGGAGACGGCGCATGCCGCGCGCTGTGGTCACGCCGTCGGTGCTCTTGTTGTCAACCACGGGGAAGAACTTAGGATAGCCGGTGCGGCGGAAGTCAGCCCATGTTTCCCATCCGTTGGGGAAATTGCCGAGCCATTTCTGCACCATGATACGTTCAAGATTAGCCTCGAATCCGGCACGGTCGTCCCATGCGGGAGTGACGGTGGAGACGGGGTCGATGCTGAAGTTGGATTGCACAATGTCGACATGGCGCGCCGGAGTGGCGGTGCTTGCGAGATAGTTGCCTATGGAAGCTCCGCGCTCCTGCATCGAGACTTTCACACCCTGTTCATAGAGTTCCTTGGCGGTGCCCCCCATGTTCCATCCGCGCAAAGCGCCCTCGGCACGCATGAACCAAGATTCCGACGCCGACAAAGCGAGGAGTTTGTCCTGCTCACCGATGTTGACCTTGGAAGTGGCTGGATATGCGCTGTCGCCGTAGTAATCATAGTGGTAAACGCCGGAACGTGCCCCGACATACAGGTTGCCGTTGCTGTCAGGAGTGGATGCCTCCTTCACGTAGAGCGGCAGACGAGGATCGCTGTAGCCCACCATATAGGAGGTGAGGTTGGCGTTCGCACGGATTTCACCCCATGACTCGCCGATAAGGTTGAAAGGGTTGCGCTGGGTGATGAATGTGCTCCATGCGGCATCGGACGCGTCGGCGATCACACCATAGGAATCATTGACAGCCTCCTCGGCTTTCTGCTGGGCCAAGGTGGGATTAACGTTCACCAGACGGAGAGCCATACGCAATTTGATGGTATTGGCGAATTTCACCCATTTGGTGAAGTTGCCTTGATAGATATAGTCGGAATTGGCGTAGAGCGAGGATGTGCCGGAGGCGGCCGCCTCTTTCAAGCCGGCGATAGCGCTGTCGAGATCCTCAAACATTTGGTTGTAGAGGTCCGGCATATCATCGTAAGCCACCGCATATTCCGAGCTGGAGATTTTTGAATAAGGGATGGGGCCGTAGCAGTCGCTGACACGTATGGAACCAACCACGCGCAGGAGCTTCGCCCATTGCATGATCACACCCTCCCCATCGGTGATACGCTGTATCTGGAAGTAGGAGGTGTAGATCTGCGGGAAAGAGGTGTCGAACATATTTCCCGACCAACCCACCGGGGGATTATATGTGGCATAGTAGCGGTCCGTACCCCATGCGTTCTTGTTGGAGATCATGCCGCCATATTCGTTGCCGATCATCATATCGAGCATCTGGGCATTGTTCTCCTGACCCTGGACCATCACCGGAATCATGGCGGAGATCAGCGACGCGGTGGCGGAGTTGTCGCCCTGCATCTGCTCCTGTGTGGGTGAATGTGGGTCGGTGTTGAAATTCTCAAACCTGTCGGTGCAGCCTGTTGCCAACAGCATCACACCGCCACACAGAGCCATGCCTGCTATACTTTTTATATTCTTGCTGTTCATATTGCTTACTCTTAGAAAGTGAATTTAATATTGAATCCATAACTGCGGTAGCTCGGTTGTTGGAAATAGTCCACGCCCTGATAGAAGTTGTTGGTTGTGGAGGAGGTGCTTTCCGGATCAAACGGGGCCTTGCAGTAAATCATCCAAAGGTTTTTCGCGGTGAAGCTGATGGTGAGGTCCGCCACATTGTGCAACTTGACACGCGGGATTGTGTAGCCCACGGTGATGTCGGAGAGACGCACGTTGGTGGCGCTGTAAGTATAGTAAGTGCCGGGGGCTTGGGAGATTGTCTCATAATAATTCTGAGCGTCCACAGTGCCGTTGCCGGGCACCTCCACACCGCCGTCCAAGCGGGCGAGGGCGGATGCCTCGGAAACGCCGAAGCGGTCCATAAGGGCTTGGGTGTCGCTGACAACCAAACCACCGAAACGTCCGGACACTGTCCACGACAAATTCAAGTCGCGCCATGACACGCCGCCGGTCCATCCCATATTGAACTTAGGAAGAAGCGATCCGATTTTGTAGTAGTCCACGGTCTCAAGCTCCACATTCCCGGTGGAGGGGTCGCGCCAGATATATCCGTTGGGTGACTGACGCAGACGCTGGTTGGTGTAGAGGTCGCCCATGGTTCCACCCTCATACAGACGGATTGCGGGACCTCCCGACATACCGAGGCAACTCGAAGCGGTGAAATATTCCATCTCGATGGGTTTCCCGGTTTCGGGGTCGGTGGCGCCGTTGGCGAGAGAAATCACTTTGTTGCGGTTGAGCGCGTAGGTCAGTCCGGTGTTGAACGACCAGTCGCCCCATGTGTTCTTATATCCGAGGGCGGCCTCAATACCGCGGTTGCGGATATCACCGGTCTGGACAAGGTTGTAGCTATAGCCCGAACTTCCGGACGCGGCGATCTGGAATGTTTGGTTATAGGTGTGGGTGTTGTAGTAAGTGATGTCGAAGCTGAGGGTGTTGTTGAAGAATTTGGAGTTCAAACCTATCTCAAAGGATTTGGTATTCTCCGGCTTCAAATTGGGATCATAGTGGATTGAGGGCCACTGATACTGACCTGTCTGCTCATTGTAGGTGTATTGCATACGTGTGAGGTAGCGCGAGGGTGACGATGCCACCTCCGCCCATGAACCGCGCACTTTCAAGTAAGAGATTTGGCTGGGCATATACTTCTTAAGAGTCTCCGTGATGAGCCATGAAGCACCCACCGAGGGATAGAAGTAGCTCAGTTTGTCGGTGTATGCGAGCATTGACGCCCAATCGTTACGCCCGGTGAGGGTCAAATAATAAGCGTAGTCCCATCCAAGCTCCGCGCTGGCGAACACAGACTGCACTTGGTCGTGCCATTCACTCTCGTTGGGCTTGGAGGTGTCTTTGTTGATGTTGCCATAGGAGAAGAAGTTGGGGAGAGTGAGAAGACCTCCGTTGTACCATGAGCCGCTCTCCAGCATATCGTTGAGCGAGGCTCCGAGTTGCGCATTAAGGCTGAGACGGTTGTCAACGAAACCTTTGTTCACGCTCGCCATCACATCGGCGTAGGTGGAACGGTCGTTCATAGTGCCGTGGTGGTAGTAACCTTTGTCGCTACCTTGGGTCCATGTGGTGCGTGTGGAGGCGTTGTACTCCTTCTTTGTGTCGGTGTTGGCGTTGTCGACGCGCACACGTCCGATCACGTACAACCAGGGGAGAATATCATACTTCAAAGAGGCGTTGAACATATAACGCTGCTTCTTTGAGATGCGGTTCATGCGGTACTGCAACCAATAGGGGTTCTGCATAGAATAGGCGGTGCTATACTTCTGCTCCCAGAATTGGGTGGAGATATTGCGTGTGGGGTCATAGCGTTCATAAAGACGCACCTCATCGAAATCCTCGCCGCGGGGGAAGAGGTAGAGTGCCGCCAACGGGTTGTAGTATTCACCGCTTCCCACCAAGTTCTTATTCTCCTGCACGATATATTGCGCGCCGACATCGAGGGTCAATTTATCATCGAGGAACTGAGTGGAGTTGTTGATACTGAAATTGTAGCGGTTATAATTACTGTTGGGCATGATGCCGGGGGCGTTTGTCACCGCAGCCGACGCATAAGTTTGGTTATGCTTGTTGCCCACGTTGAATGTCAAGGAGTTAATCTCCGTCAAGCCGGTACGGAAGAAGTCGGATGGGGAATAGGTGGAGGGGGTGCTTAGCAATTTACCCCAAGAGGTGGATTCACCCTCGTTGTTTCCGTAGATGTTTTGGAACTTCGGCATGAAAGTGACCTCCTGGAAGGTGGTGGTGTTGCTGTAAGTCAGCTTCGCCTTACCCTCTTTACCCTTTTTGGTAGTGATCAGGATCACACCGCTGGCGGCGTCGGAGCCATAGAGAGCGGCTGCCGAGGGGCCTGTGAGCACAGACATGGATTCGATATCCTCCGGGTTGATATCAGCCACGGAGCTGGAACCCGGCTGCTCGCTCATGGTACCGCCGGTTTCGCTGCCGGTGTTTACGTTGAACATGGGGATACCGTCGATCACATACAATGCGTTGTCGTCTTTGGTGAGCGACTTGGTGCCGCGCATGATGACACGCGCCGCGGAACCGGGACCCGCCGCCGACGCGTTGATGGTCACGCCCGCCACTTTGCCCGCCAACGAATTGATGAAGTTGGCATCTTTGTTTTCTGTCAGGATAGAGCCGTCGAGCGTCTGCACATTGTAGCTCAACGCCTTCTGCTCACGCTTGATACCGAGGGCGGTGACCACCACCTCGCTAAGAGTCTGCACATCTTCGGTGAGCACCACGTGCAGAGGTCCCGCTCCGGTAACTTTGATTTCTTGGGGGGAATATCCCACATACGAGAATGTCAACACCGCGCCTACGGTGGTGTTGAGTGAGAACTTACCGTCGATGTCCGTCACCGCATTCGCCGTCTTCCCTTTCACTTGGACCACGGCGCCGATCAGCGGTTCTTCCGCACTGTCGACAACTGTACCTGTGACTGTCACAGCCGACTGTGCGAAAAGCAGTATCGGACATAACATAAACAGTAGGCTTAACAGCCGTTTCATTGAGAGTCTCATAAAATCATTTTTATATTGGTTAGTTTATTATTCAGTTTTTTCGCCAAAATCAATCCGGGCGACGGCGGCGCGTCAACCAAGTTGCAAATACCATGATATTAGCAAGTTTACAACTCATCTGCAAATTTAGCGAAGATTAGCTAAAAAATGTTTAGTCTAAAATATGTTTTACAACATATTTCTCCACTTCCGTCCCTACCACAACCGGCGATGCGAAAGATGCGATTATAAAACAGGGAGTTGCATTTCACAACACAACTCCCCGCCATTATAACTCAATTTATATCTTAATCAAGGATTGTCACCCAACCATGAGTATCCTCATAGTCGCCGCATTGGATGGCGCAGAGACGCTCATAAAGTTTGGTGGTGATAGGACCCGCCTTGCCATCTTTGCTGAAGCAGTAGTGGGTTCCGTTGTCGAGGTCGTCAATCTCGCCGATAGGTGAGCAGACGGCGGCGGTGCCGCACGCGGAAGCCTCCTCGAATGTGGAGAGTTCCTCTACGGGGATTTGACGACGCTCCACTTTCAAGCCGCAATCCTCGGCGATCTGAGTCAAGCTCTTGTTGGTGATCGACGGAAGGATGGACTCACTGTGGGGAGTGATATATGTGTTGTCTTTGATAGCGAAGAAGTTGGCGGCTCCGCACTCATCGAGATATTTCTTCTCTTTGGGGTCGATGTAAAGCATCACTGAATAGCCGAGCTCATGGGCGCGTTCTCCGGCTACCAAGCTGGCGGCGTAGTTACCACCCACTTTGATGCTGCCGGTGCCTTTGGGAGCCACGCGGTCGTATTCACGCGACATGCACACCTTGCAGGGGTTGAAGCCTGTCTTGAAGTAGGGTCCCACGGGAGTGACAAGCATAATCACCATATACTCAGAAGCGGGACGGACTCCGATCAAGGGGGAGATACCGATTTCTAACGGACGTATATATAAGGAAGCTCCGCTGCCATAAGGCGGCACGAAACGCTCATTGAGTTTCACCACTTTCTTAACCATCTCGCAGAAGAGCTCCTCCGGCATCTCAGCCATGTGGATACCCTGGGCGCTGCGGATGAAACGGCGGGCGTTCTCCTCCATACGGAAGATACGGATTTTTCCATCTTTTCCACGGAACGCCTTCAAGCCCTCAAACGATTCCTGTCCGTAGTGCAAGCATGAAGCCGCAATGTGCAGGGGCACATATTCTGAATCTGAAATTTGAATTTCACCCCATCTGCCCTCTTTGTAGCTGCAACGTACGTTGTAGTCGGTGGGCATATAGCTGAATGATAGCTTAGACCATTCAATATCTGTCTCTTTCATTTCTATTAGATTTATTTTATACGGGCAAAGTTAGTCATTCTATCTTGTTGTCCCAAATATTTGGTAAAATAAATTTCGCCAAATCTATTTTAAGATTGTGCGGCACAATATTTGCCGAGAACTTTACGTTACATTATTTAAAATATTCGGCAAAAATGGTCACAAAAACACGAAACCACTTATCTCTAAGAGCGTTAATTGCAGCAGCGGCTTTCTTTTTTATATTCGGATGTTTGTTCACTTCATGCGCGTCGAAGCGCACACTCTCCATGGAGGAGTTCCACGAGGAATATGACCCGAGCCAGGACGGATACAACTATTGGGAGGACTCCGATGATTACTACTATGAATATATGGGCTACTAACGAAAGATGGGCATAAAGGTTGTAAAATATGTTTTGCAACATGTTTTGGCATTTTTCTACTTTGTTTATTTGGAAACGGCTCCGTAAAATTATACTTTTGCAACGTGATTAGAGAATCACCCCACGGAAACTCAAGGATTTTCATGGCAAAATACAAGTTCGCTTTATTTTAGAGATGCTGAAATATCATAACTTTAGTCTGTCCTAATGGCAAAATATAACTGATACCTTGGAATTCACGCACGCATTCATTTGCATGGTCTATACGCAGAAAAAAGAAACGAAACTTAAATACAGATCCCTTTTATTACCTGATACCATGACTACAGCACCTCTAAAATATAGCGAACTTTTTTTCATGAAAAAGAACGCACACCCACGCGCGGAATTTCCATAATTCAGAAAATGGCATTATCTTTGTAGGATATTAAGCATATAAACAATTAAATAGAGAAAAAAATAATCTCCGCCGCATGAAAATAGTGCAACCATCAACCCCCGTCACGGAGTCCTGCATATTAGTGGGACTGATCACCGACCAGCAGAACGAAAGCAAAGCCAACGAATATCTTGATGAATTGGAGTTCCTTGCCGACACTGCCGGAGCGGTAGCCGAACACCGTTTTCTCCAACGCCTGCAATACCCCAACCCACGCACATACGTGGGCACGGGAAAGCTGGAGGAGATACGCCAATATGTGGAGGAGAACGAAATAAAATTGGTGATCTTCGACGATGACCTCTCCACCAAACAGGTGAGCAACATCGAAAAGGAACTGCAAACGAAAATCCTCGACCGCACCAGCCTCATCCTCGACATCTTCGCCAAACGCGCGCAGACAGCCACGGCGAAGACACAAGTGGAGCTGGCGCAATACCAATACCTGCTTCCGCGCCTCACCCGTATGTGGACGCACTTGGAGCGTCAACGCGGCGGTATCGGAATGCGCGGACCCGGTGAGACGCAGATAGAGACCGACCGCCGTATCATCCTCGACAAAATCTCACGTCTGAAGACACAGCTCGCCGACATAGACAAGCAGAAAAGCGTACAACGCAAAAACCGAGGCAGCCTCACGCGCGTCGCCCTCGTGGGATACACCAACGCCGGGAAGTCCACTATGATGAACCTCCTGAGCAAAAGCGAGGTCTTCGCCGAGAACAAACTCTTCGCCACCCTCGACACAACGGTGAGAAAGGTGGTGATAGAGAACCTCCCCTTCCTCCTCACAGACACCGTGGGGTTCATACGCAAGCTGCCCACCCATCTCGTCAACAGCTTCAAATCAACGCTCGACGAGGTCAGGGAGGCCGACATACTCGTACACGTGGTGGATATCTCGCACCCCCAATTCGAGGAACAAATAGAGGTGGTGAACCGCACTCTCCAGGAGATATGCAAAGCCGACAACAAACCGCAAATCCTGGTGTTCAACAAAATAGACGCGTTCACCTACACCCCCAAAGATTCTGACGACCTCACCCCCGCAACACGGGAGAACATATCGCTCGACCAACTCAAAGAGACATGGATGGCGAAGATGAACAACAACTGCATCTTTATATCCGCAAAACAGAAAATAAACATCGAAGAGCTGAAAAACATGCTCTACGCCAAAGCACGCGAGATTCACACCGCGCGCTTCCCCTACAACGACTTCCTCTACGAGAAATATGACGAAAATGATGAACTCCAATGAGATAAAAACTCTCCAAAGCCAGGGGTGCAGCGCCACCGACTGGACTAAAATAGAGATAGCCGCCGGCTCCGACCTCAGTCTCATCCGCGACGTTGATTTCCGCGGGCATGTGAAAATCGGACGCGTGGCAGCCACCGCGAACCCCTTCTGCGGCATCCGCAACGCGCTGATCATCGACTGCGAAATCGGCGATTATCCGGCGATACGCAACATCGGGACCATGCTGCAAGGAACGCGCATAGGATCCAACGTCACCATCGTCAACACCGGACGCATCACCACCGAGGAGGAGGCCTCCTGCGGCATTGGAATCCCTGTGGCGGTGCTTGACGAGACCGGCTCACGCCCCGTCTACATCTACCCGGGACTCAGCGCACAGACAGCGGCGCTCATGACCATGCACCCGCGCTGGGCGGAGGAGGAACTTCTCCCCATGCTCCAAGACCGACGCGACAACCGTCCCTGGAAACTTGACATAGAGGATGGCGCGCGAATATTCGACACCAAATCAATAATAAACGTACACATAGGGAAAGAGGTCACCATAGAGGGGACCTCATCGCTGGTCAACGGATGCGTGCTCAACAACGCACCGACGGGATCATGCCTCACCTACGTGGGTAGCGACGTCGACGCCGAAGGATTCATCATCGAGGATGGCAAAGTGGCATCGGGAACGCTGCTGCGCAACGTGTACGTGGGGCAGGGAGCCACCCTTGAAAAGGGATTCACAGCCCACGACTCCATCTTCTTCGCCAACTGCACCATGGAGAATGGCGAAGCATGCGCCCTTTTCGCAGGTCCATACACCGTCAGCATGCACAAATCCACACTGCTGATAGCCATGCGCACATCATTCATGAACGCCGGCAGCGGCACCAACTTCAGCAACCATATGTATAAGCTGGGGCCCGTGCACTGGGGACTTCTGGAGCGCGGAGCCAAAACCGCGTCCAACGCCTACGTAATGTGGGGCGGACGCATCGGAGCATACTCTCTGGTGATGGGGGACCACAAAGGGCATCCCAACACCTCCACCCTACCCTTCTCCTATCTCTTCGGCAACGAAAAAGGGGAGACCGTGGTGGCTCCGGGACAGATGATCAAGAGCTGCGGACTCCTCCGCGACGCGCAGAAATGGCCCGTGCGCGACCGCCGCATGAAACGCCGTCTGCCGCTCCACGACAATATCACATTCGACGTGCTCAACCCCAACACCGTGAGCCTACTCATGCAAGGGCTCAAGACCCTCGAAGAGTTTGAGGAACTCACTCCCGACTCCGACGGACTCATACGCACGCAAGGGTTCGCCATACGCCCCTCGGCGATACAATCGGGGAAACACCTCTATATGATAGCCATCCTCCGTTATCTCTACGAGCAGAGCCATGAGCCGGGGTTCGCGGAGGTGGAGGAGGATCCGGGGATGCCCCACTTCACCGAATGGGTGGACCTCGGAGGGCAAGTGATGCCCAAATTCTATCTCAACAGAGCCATGGAGGGCGGGAGCCTCGAAGAGATTGAGAAAGTGCTTGAGGATGCCCGCGCCAACTACGCCTCGATGCAGCAACGCTGGGTGCGTTCGCTGGTGGAGAACGGCTGGAAATCGCTCCTCCCGGAGGGGCCCCGCGCCATAGTGGAGATAGACACCCTCATCGACGAGGATAGGAAAGCGTATAAAGCCACGTTGGCGGCGAGAACGGCATCAATCAACATCTAATATTTTGTAAATCAAAAAATTATTAGTAATTTTGCAGTGCCGTAGCGCCTACAGCGTTGCGATGCGAGATAATTAACTTTATTTAGATATTAACTATTTTAATGAACGAAATTAAAAACACTCCCATCGAGGATTTCGATTGGGACGCCTATGAGAATGGCGAAACCGCAGGTGCGTTGA
>CAYQMV010000050.1:0-14751 GCA_964418705.1 uncultured Sangeribacter sp. | reverse complement strand
ATCGGCTTCGACTACCGCATGGCGATGGGCGTGCCGGACTATTGGATCAAGATGATCAAAGAGAAAAAGGATGAGGATTGGAACCCCTCCTCAATATATTACGAGTTGACCAACCGACGCGCCGACGAGAAAACAATCTCCTATTGCGAGAGCCATGATCAGGCGTTGGTGGGCGACAAAACCATCATCTTCCGTCTGGCGGACAAGGAGATGTATTGGCACATGATGGTGGGCGACCGCAACGCCGAGGTGGAACGCGCCATGGCGCTGCATAAGATGATCCGTCTTGTGACTCTCGCCACCATCAACGGCGGGTATCTCAACTTCATGGGTAATGAGTTCGGACACCCCGAGTGGATAGATTTCCCGCGCGAGGGGAACGGATGGAGCCATAAGTACGCGCGCCGTCAATGGAGCCTTCTCGAACGCGACGACCTCAAGTATAAATTCCTGAATAATTTCGACAACGCGATGATCGCCGCGGTGGTGTCGCAGCCCCGCTTTGAGTCGCAGCCCCTGCAAAAACTATGGGACAACGACGGGGATCAGGTGCTGGCGTTCATGCGCGGCGATTTGGTGTTCATCTTCAACTGGAACCCCACTCGCTCGTTCGACGGCTACGGAGTGCTCGCTCCGGAGGGTGAGTATGAAATCATTCTCGACACAGATGCCGATAAATTCGGAGGTTACGGCAACATCGACCCCACGGTGGCGCATCTGACCATCCACGACCCCCTCTACGCCGATGACCACAAGGGCTGGCTGAAGATGTATCTCCCGGCGCGCACCGCGTGTGTCCTCCGCCGCAAGAAATAATAAAATAAATTTTATTATCTTTGCACGATAGAATTGAATATTCGAAAACGATATTATGAATAAAAATTTGAAGAACCTAATCACTCATGGAGCTATCCTGACATCACTGTCGCTGATGATGGCGTGTTCGGAGGAGAATCCGTGGGTAAACGGTAACGGTGAGGGTGGCATAGCCCCCAAACTGACCGCGAGTAGTGAGGTGAAATCGTCGGTGGCGGTGCGTGCCGCTTCCGGAGAGATCGATGTCCCTGAAACTTCCCAGTTCTCCTTATCACTATCCAAATCGGACGGCTCTTACAGCAAAACATGGGATTCGTTCAGTCTTTTCCCTGTTGACCAGACCTTCAAGGTGGGCGAGTACACCATGTCGGCGGCGTATGGCGATTTGAAGGATGAGGGTTTCGAACGCCCCTACTTTTATGGCGAGACCACATTCAACGTGGCGGAAGACCGCACGTCGGAGGTGGAAATCACGGCTAAATTAGCCAATACTATGGTGTCTTTGGAGTACACTGATGCTTTCAAAGCATATTTCAAGGACTTTTCAGCGTCGCTACATTCCGCCGGGGGCGCGTATGTGGCTGTACCTAAGGAGGAGACACGCCCGGCGTATCTCATGCCGGGGAACGTGGAGATCACAGTCTCCTTGACCAAACAAAACGGAGTGGCTGCCACTTTCCAGCCCGCGGCGTTCAGCGCGGCGGCGCAGCACCACTACCGCGTCACTTTCGATGTTGACAACAGCGAGTATGGCGACGGCAAACTCGTGATCACATTCGATGAAACTATCGAACAGGAGGAGGTGGAGATCGACCTCAGCGACGAGCTTATGACCGCTCCGGCGCCGCAGGTGATCGCCCAAGGTTTCTCTTTCGGCACTCCCGTGGAGCTGTTGCAGAGCATGAAACTCTCCGATCCCGTGAAATTCTATATCAAAGCCAAGAGCGGCATCAGCGCCGCCACACTCACAGTGGCGTCGTCGGCATCCCTCTCCATAGGGGCGGAGTATGATTTCTGCGCACTCACCGACGCGAAGATGGCGCAATTGACCGCCGCCGGAATCAAGGAGACGGGCCTCAGCCGCAACCCCGGCACCCTCGCGCTCGTGGATATGACCACGTTCATCGAGAGTCTCCCCGCCGGAACGCACACATTCACCATGGTGGTCAAGGATAAGATGACCAAGGTGAATGATCCCGTCACCCTCACCGTGGAGGTCACTCCGGTGACTGTGACCATCGTTTCCGTCACCCCCGTGGCTTACGGCGACGACCAAGCGAGCGCGGTGGTGGCGTATAACGGCAACAATCTCGCCCAAGACCTCACCATCGAGGCTGAGGACGACTACGGCGTGCGCCGCCAATGCGAAATAATCTCCGTGGCTGACTACACACGCGGACGCAGAAGCGCGAAAGCCGCACGCGCGGATTACCCCACGAAAGAGTATTTAGTGACATTCAAACTCCCCTCCACCACACGCGACGGCAATTTCTATTTTGTCGCCGACGGTAATGATGTAGCCACCGGTTCCGTGGAGCGTAGGAATATCACTTTCACCATCAGCCCCGACGCATACGCCACCCGCGCGGTGGTTTATATCCACACTGACGAGACTGAATATATGTCGAACATAGTGAATAACCTCAGGGTTTTCGCCGACAACAAAGAGGTCAGCGTCATCGCGCGCAGCGTGGAGAAGCAATATGTGATTGTCAGCGGACTCACCCCCGCCACCACATACGAGATGAAAGCCACCATGCAAAGCGGCTCCAACGCCACTTACTGCACTCCGGTGAGCGTCACCACCGAAACGGCGGCTGAACTTCCCAACGGAGACTTCGAGACTCTCGCCCAGACTATCAACACCACGCTCAACCAGGGTGGCAAATACTCCAACCTGACACAATGGACCACTGTCTATAACAAAGAGACTTACAATGTCTATGAGCCAACCGGATGGGCGAGCGTAAACGCCAAGACCTGCAACCTAAGCGCATCCACGCTCAACACATGGTTTGTGGTACCCTCCACGTACAACACCACCGAAGCGCAATCAGGCAGCAACGCCATGGTGGTGCGCAGCGTCGGTTACGACTACGCCGGTTCTGAACCGGGACGTGACTCCCGTACTGACACAGGTGTATATAGCCGCAAAGAGGCAACCGTGGCTAACGCCGCCTCCGGACGTTTGTTCCTCGGCACTTACACCATCAACACCTCCACAATGGAGCAGACATTCAACCAAGGCACCGCGTTCACTTCACGCCCCACGTCGCTCTCCGGCTACTTCAAGTATGCCACCGATGCGTCAGACACTGCTGAGAAGGGCACCGTGGAGGTCGTTGTCTTGAACGGCGACAAGGTGATTGGTTCCGGCTCGGCGCTCCTTTCCGAGGCATCAAGCTTCACCGGATTCACCGTGCCTATCACTTACACTGAGGCGAAAACCAAAGCCACCAAAGTGCAAGTGATGATATGCTCCTCCAACAGAGGTTCTTATTCCGCTTCCGAGGAGACCGCCAATGTGAAAGTAACCAAATATACGGAGTATGTCCAGAAAGCTATCGGAGCCGTGCTCACCGTAGATAATCTCAAATTTAATTACTAATATGACTACTAAGTTGAAATTATATATGCTCTGCTTGGCGTCGCTTCTCATGGCGGTGTCATGCGGCAAGGAGTCTCCCTTCGACACTGAAGCTAAAGGAACCCTCTCCTTGGCGAAGCTTATGGTGACTTTAGACGGCACCGAAATACAAAGGACATCCACCCGCGCCGACGTGGATGTGAACGATTTCACCATCCAACTCTTCAAGGATGCCGAGATGGTGGAATCATATAAATATGGCGAGATGCCCTCGGTGATAGAACTCCCCGTGGGCGACTACACCGCGAAGGCGGTGCTCGGCGATGAAAAGGGCGTGGGTTTCGACGCTCCCTACTACGCCGGCTCCGAGAGCTTCTCCATCCGCGAGGATGATATCACGGAGGTGAGCACCATCGAATGTAAGCTCTCCAACGTGAAAGTGACTGTGGTTTTCACCGACGAGCTTAAAGCAGCCATGGGCGACGATGCCAAAGTCTCCGTGGTGGTGGGTGAGGATGAAACCCTCGATTTCGTGAAGAACGAGACCCGCAGCGGCTACTTCGGCTATTTGGAGGGTAGCACCACCATGGTCGCCACATTCACCGGAATGGTCGACGGCGTGCAGGAGACCAACTCCCGTCTGTACACCGACGTGGCTCCCGGCACCCACTACCGCATCACCTACACGCTCCACACCCCCGGAGTCAACCCCAACGCCTCCGGCGATATCACTGTCGGTCTGAAGGTGGAGGCGCACGTGGAAGTGGTGGACGTGAACTATAGCTACACAATCGACGATCCCGACCGCCCCACCGACGACAGCCGTCCCAACGAGGGCACGGATCCCGACACCCCCGATAACCCCGGCTCCACTTCCGGTCCTTCGATAATCGCGCGTGCCCCGATCTCGTTCGATATCCTCAACGAAGTGACCCCCGAATCTTCGGTGATTTTGGACGTGACGAGTGAAACCGGCATCACCGGATTCACCGTGGATATCGTTTCCGACACGCTCACACCCTCGGAGCTTGAGAGCGTGCAGCTGTCATCACATCTTGATTTGGTGAATCCCGGTGACTTGGAGACCAAAATCAAAAATCTCGGTTTGCCTGTCAACGTTGCCGGTGAGAAGTCGTTGACTTTCGACATATCGGCCTTTATGCCGGTGCTCGCCCTGCTCAGCTCTGATCCGGCGGAGCATAGCTTTGTGCTCACTGTGACGGATGCCGGCGGCACCACCACACGTACACTTAAACTTCGTATGAACCCATAACTAAAAGCGGAATATAATGAAAACAAAAATATTATATGCGGCATCGGCGTTAGTGGCACTCTTTGCCACAGCGTGTACCTCTGATGAGCCGTTCTCCAACGAAGGTGAGGGTTCATTGAGATTTAGGATGGTCATTAACAGCGAAGTCACAAGGGCGGAGACCTCCACGGATTCCCTCGCCGAGAAGTGCGTGGTCTATATCTCCGACTCCAAGGGCTTGCTGTATAAATATAAAGGATTGGAGAATCTCCCGGCCTCCATAAATATGAAGGCGGGTCAATATGTGGCTGAGGCGTGGACCGGCGATAGTGTGAGCGCCTCTTTCGACAAGAAGTTCTATAAGGGCTACGAGCCGTTTGAAATCACCAAAGGTGACGTGTCGAGCGTGGTGCTCAACTGCAAAATCGCCAACGTGGTGGCTTCGGTGTGCCCCGCCGAGAACCTCGAGGGGAAACTCAAGAACTATGAAGTGACGATTGCGTCAACCCGTGGCTCCCTCGCCTTCAATGAGGATAACGTCGCCCTCGCCCACGGCTATTTCATGATGCCCAACGGAGAGAACTCGCTCACATGGACCATCACCGGCGAGAATGAGGATGGCGAGGCCTTCACTAAGCAGGGTGTGATTCCGAATGTGAAGTCGGCGCATGAATATGTGTTGAACCTCTCTTACAATCCCACTGTCTCCGGCGATGTCTCCGGTGGCGCTTTTATCAACGTCACCATCAACGACGAGGAACTACTTGTGGAGGATAACATCACCCTCTACGCCGCTCCGACAATCCTCGGCGACGGCTTCGATATGGCTTCCCCGTGCGCGGGTCCCTCCGGATCATTCTCCGACATGACTTTTAAGATTTATGCCCACGATAATTTCAAATCGTTGAAATTCAGCTTCTCCGACAAGGACGCGTTCGGCATGCCCACCGATCAGGTGGATCTTAAGAATCTCACTGACGATTCCACGACCGCGGTCAACAATGCCGGAATGACATGGTATTTCTCCGAGAAGAGTGATTTGGAGCAGACAAACGCTTTCGTCACCCTCTCCGCCTCCATGCTCAACAAGCTCGGCAATGGTGAATACAGCGTCACTGTGGATGCCACCGATGCGGTGGGACGTACACGCACGGCGGTGTTGAATATCACTATCAGCGACGCCGCCGTGGAGCCCGTAGCGGTGGCTCAGGAGAATGTGCGCTCTTACAGCGTCACTCTCTATCCCACCCTCTTGAAGGATGAATACACCAACCCCGGCGTGGAATACCGCAAGGTGGGGGATACGCAGTGGACACGTGTGAACGGTGTCACCACCCGCGCGTCGCAGTCTTATAAGGTGGTGCTCACCAACCTCGCCCCCGGCACTAAGTATGAATACCGCGCCGTGGCTGACAATTATGTGAACCCGCAAGTGCTCACATTCACCACTGACAGCATCTTCACAATCCCCAACAGTGGCTTTGAATCATGGGTGACCAACAGCAAAGGGGCTTATGTGCCGGGCACCGACACCACTCCCACGTTCTGGGACAGCGGTAACCATGGCTCAATCACTATGAACGTGAATATCACCACCCCCTCCACCACCATGTTCCATGGCGGATCCACCGGCGCTTGCCTGAAGTCCTCTTTCGTGTCGTTCTTGGGAATAGGTAAACTCGCGGCGGGAAATATCTTCGCCGGAACATACGACAAAACCACCGGTACTGATGGTGAACTTACGTTCGGCCGTCCGTTCGACGGCTCCCATCCTGTGAAATTGCGCGGTTGGGCGCACTACCGTCCCGGAATTGTTGACAATACTACCACTGGTGCCGCATTAAGCACAGGGGATACCGACCAGGCTCAAATCTATGTGGCGTTGACCACCAAGAGCTTTGAGATAAAAACAAAGACTAAGACCCTCTTCAACGCTGATGATCCCGCCGTGCTCGCTTACGGTGAGTTGGTGTTGTCGTCGAACTTCGGTCCCGACAACGGCTTGCAGCAGTTTGAGATTGAAATCAAGCCCGGCGACGCATATTTCTCCACAGCCCCCACATATATCGTGCTCGTGGCTTCGGCGTCGCGCTATGGCGACTATTTCACAGGCTCTTCTTCGAGCGTATTGTATATTGATGATTTGGAATTAGTGTATGAGTAATCGCAGTTCCATAATTATAGCGTTAATCTTCCTGACCATAGGCTCTCTACGGGCCTTTGGTCAGGAACCTTTTGAACGCGAATTGGAATCGGTGGTGTTTGTCCCCAAAGGTCAATGGGTGGCGGGCGTGAGTGTGAACTATAGCCAGTCTAACCAAAATGATTATCAGTTTCTAATTGTGGAGAACCTCTCCGGCGACACCTATTCCTTCAAAGTATCGCCGATGGTATGCTATATCTTCAAGGATGATATGGGCGCCGGCGGCAAATTCGCCTATTCCCGTTCGCTCACTAAGCTGGAGAAGGGGAGCATCGTGCTCGGCGAAGACAGCTCCTACGATGTCGACAACCTCTATCGTCTGTCGCACAACTATTCCGCCATGGCGATCATACGCAACTATTTCTCTTTGGGACGTTCGAAGCGTTTCGGCTTCTTCAATGAGGTGCAGTGCCAGTTGGGGGGTGGTCAGTCGAAGATCATGCAGGGAAAAACCAACGACATCACCGGCACTTACGAGCGCAACTTCACTTTCGACGTGGGGCTCGCCCCGGGATTGGTGGCGTTCCTCAACAATTATTCGGCGTTGGAGGTGAATGTCGGTGTCTTGGGATTCTCCTACACCCATACCAAGCAAGTAAATAATCAGATTTATATCTCGGATCGCAAAACCAAGTATGCGAACTTCAAGATAAATCTCTTTTCAATCACTTTCGGAATGTCGTTTTATATCTAATGATAAAGGCAGATACAACCATATACAGAATATTAATCCTGCTTGCGGCGCTTTTCCCGGTGGCGAAGGGCGCTGAGATTAAGGCGCAGACAGAATCCCCGGAGAGTGTCACCACTCTTATGGAGATCCCCGACTCATTGCGCGGTCAGGTGCTCGACCTGATTCAGGGACGTGCCAAGGTGGTCCCTATTGAGTCGGAAAGCGGCATGGTGATTGTGGGCAACGACACCGTGCCTGAAATTATTAAATCGAAAAATTTCGGCCGCTTCGACCGCGGTCTGTACAATTATATGTATATCCCGAAAGGGGAGTGGCAGTTCGGCATCACCGCCGCCTACGGCGAGTTCTCCGCCTCGGATTTGCAGATGCTCGACCTCCTTACGGATTTGGATTTCTCTTGCCACACCTTCTCCGTGAGTCCCTACCTATCCTATTTCATCGCAAGCAACACCTCCGTGGGCTTGCGCTTGGGCTACACGGAGTCGAAGGGTAATTTAGGCTCTTTGGTGATGGATTTCGACGACGACCTCAATTTCGATGTCAAGGATGCCATGTACCGCAACGAATCATACTCCGCGGCGGCGTTCCTACGTCAGTATTTGGGATTGTCGCGCCGCGGCAGGTTCGGCGTGTTCAGTGAACTCGCCCTTTCGTTCGCCTCCGGAAACTCCGACTTCCGCCGTCTCTATGGCGGAGAACCGGTCAACACCCACACCACCTATATGGAGTCGCGTCTCTCGTTCTCTCCCGGAATCACGGTCTTCATGATGAAGAACGTCTCCTTCAATGTCTCTTTCGCCGTGGTGGGCTTCTATCTACGCAATGAGAAGCAATGGGTCAACGATGAGTCGCGTGGAAACCGCTTCTCCTCCGGCGCCAATTTCAAATTCAATCTGTTTAACATCAATTTCGGACTTGGCTTGCATATATGATGAAGTTGCATAGACTAAATAATCTGTGTCTGTCGGCGCTGTCGTGCGCGGCGCTCCTCCAGGGATGTATTAAAAACGATATCCCTTATCCTCAGACGCAGCAGAATATAACCTCCATTTCCGCGGAGGGTGAGGCTTCGGCGGCGAAGATAGATGAGGCGAATCTCACAGCCACTCTCTATCTCGCCGAGGACGTGGATATTAAGAACGTGAAGTTCTCAAGGTTTGAGGTCACTGAGGGGGCTGAGGTGTCGAAAAATCTGCTTGAAGGCACTTACGACCTCTCCCTCCCCATCTCCGTCACCCTCTCCCAATACCGCTCGTATCAATGGATTATTGAGGCGGAGCAGACCATAGACCGCTATCTCTCCATCTCCGGACAGATAGGGGAGACCCTTATCGACGTGCCGGGGAAAAGGGTGGTGGTGACGGTGCCCGACAATCTCAGTGTGCGCCGTTTGCAGTTGCAGTCTATCAAGTTAGGTCCCGCAAATGTGACAACCATGGTGCCGGAGATGACCCCCGGCAGCTACGATTTCTCCTCTCCGGTGAAAGTGCGCGTTTCCTATTTCGACAAGAGTGAGGAGTGGACGATATTTGTGATAGTGTCGGATACGGTGGTGGAGACCACCGAGGTCGACGCATGGTCGCAGGTGATTTGGGCGTATGGCTCCGCGGTGGAGGGCGCCGACAATGGCTTTGAATACCGCGAGGCGGATGAGACCGAATGGCACAAGGTGGCTGATACCCTGGTCTCCCACAACGGCGGTTCATTCAGCTGCTATATTCCACACCTCAAAAGCGGAACAAAATATGTGGTGCGCGCCACTTCCGATGATAATGTCGCTAACGAGGTGGAGGTGACAACCGATGATATTCAGTCGCTCCCCAACGCATCATTCGATAATTGGTGGTATAAGAATAATAAGATTTGGTGTCCGTGGGACGAGAACGGCACTCAATTCTGGGATACCGGCAACACGGGAGCCACCACCCTCGGCTCTTCGAATGTGGTGCCCTCGGATTATACCCCCTTCAACCGAGGTATGTCGGCGAAGTTGGAAACGAAGTTCGTGGGTATCGCCTCCATAGGCAAGCTCGCCGCCGGATCCATTTATAGTGGCAACTTTGAAAAGGTGGACGGCACCAACGGTATCCTCGCTTTCGGAAGACCATGGACCACGCGCCCCACTAAGCTGAAAGGGTATTACCAATACACCACAGCCACCATAGACTATGCCTCCACGGAGTATAAAAGTCTTATCGGGCAACCCGACACGTGCCATATCTATATCGCGCTCTTGGACTGGGATGCCCCATATCAGATACGCACCAACCCCAACAACCGCCAGCTGTTCGACAAAAATTCTTCGGCGGTGATCGCTTACGGCGACTTGCAGTGCGCCACCTCCATGTCGGGGTGGCAGGAGTTTGAGATTACCCTCAACTACCGCTCCACCTCGCGGCGTCCGAAGTATATCCTCGTCGCCGCGGCGGCATCGAAGTTGGGCGACTTCTTCACCGGTGGCACCGGAGCTTGCCTATATGTGGATGATTTCTCTTTAAGTTATGATTACTGATGAGTCAGGGTGTATGTATATCACTCAGATTAAATCACTGATGAGTCAGATCAAATATATCGCTGATGAAGAATCAAGGTAAACATTTCAGCTGGAGAAAACGTGCGCGCTCATTCGTGTTCGCCTTCGAGGGCATGCGCGCGCTTATCCGCGGTGAACACAACGTATGGATCCACTCCGTGGCGGCGGTGGCTGCCATACTGCTTGGATTCCTGCTGCGCATATCGCCGATGGAGTGGTGCGTGGTGGTGGGATGCATCGGCGCGGTGCTTGCCGCCGAAGCGTTCAACACCGCCATTGAGGCCCTCGCCGACAGAATCACTCAGGAGAGGGATCCTTTTATCAAACGTGCCAAGGATGTGGCGGCGGGGGGCGTGCTTTTTGTCGCCATCGCCGCGTTAATCATCGGCGTGATTATTTTCCTACCGAAATTATTGGCTATATAAACCATATTGTGGGTAATTAGGGTCTATATCGTGAGCAATTAGGGTTTATATGGTTGGCAATTTGGGTAATATGATGAACAATTGGATAAATATATTGCAGTGAATATTGTAGTGAATAGATTAGTGGCATTTCTCCTAAGCCTCCTTCTTTGCGGAGCTATGAACGCGGAGGAACTGAGTTCATCGCGCAAGGGGGTGCGTGTCTCCACCGATGTGTTGGCGTTGTCGATGCCGGTGGCGACCATCGCATACGAGCTTGCCGTTCAGGATTGGCAGGGAGTGAAGCAGGGCGCGTTGACCGCCGCCGCGACAATCGGTGCCACTTATATCTTGAAGTACTCCATACATAAGACACGTCCGGATCACTCCGACGACCATTCTTTCCCCTCGATGCACACCGCCACAATGTTTGCCGACGCCGCCTTTATCCAGCGCCGTTTCGGATGGAAGTGGGGCGCTCCGGCGTATGCCTTGGCGGCGTATGTGGGGTGGGGAAGAACTTACTCAAAGAAACATGATTGGTGGGATGTCGCGGCGGGTGCCGTTATCGGTGCCGGTGCCGCGTATATCTTCACCCGTCCGTTCGCAAAGGTGCATGAAATAGCTATTTCCCCTTACGCCGACGGATCATCATTCAGCATATCGACTTTAATAGTTTTTTGAATCTATAATTTTCATTTTATGCATTATTAGGTGTTTTATGGTCAATATAAATTTTTGATTTTGTAATGCATGAAATGACATGGTTAAAATTAAGCCCCCGCACGCTGTGAAGCATGCGGGGGCTGTCAGTTATTTAACTATTCAGAATTTGTTTGACTATTCAGAATTTGTTTGACAATTAATAAGGCGAGGTGCTTTATTTAAGAACGTTGAGCTTTTTGCCCACTTTCACAAAGGCGTTGATTGCTCTGTCGAGTTGCTCGCGGTTGTGTCCGGCGGACAATTGAACGCGGATACGTGCCTGTCCCTTCGGAACTACGGGATAGTAGAAGCCGGTGACGTAGATACCCTCTTTCTGCATTTCGGCGGCGAAATCTTGTGAGAGTTTGGCATCGTAGAGCATCACAGCGCAGATGGCGCTTTGAGTCGGTTTGATGTCGAATCCGGCGGCGAGCATCTTGTCGCGGAAGTAGGTCACGTTCTCCATAAGTTTGGTGTGGAGATCGTCGCTCTCGGAGAGCATTTTAAACATCTCTATGCTTGCGCCTACGATGGCGGGGGCTACGGAGTTGGAGAACAGGTATGGACGTGAGCGCTGACGGAGCATGTCGATGATCTCTTTGGGACCGGTGGTGAAACCGCCCATGGCGCCACCGAATGATTTGCCGAGTGTGCCGGTGAAGATGTCGATTTTGCCGTAGCAGTTGAATTGCTCAGCCACGCCATGTCCTGTGGGTCCCACCACACCTGCGGAGTGGCTCTCGTCGACCATCACAAGAGCGTTGTATTTCTCGGCGAGCTCACAGATTTTGTCCATCGGAGCCACATTGCCGTCCATTGAGAATACACCGTCGGTGGCGATGATGCGGAAGCGGCAGGATTGTGCCTCTTGGAGGCAACGCTCCAAGTCTGCCATGTCGGCGTTGTTGTATCTGAAGCGTTTTGCTTTGCACAAGCGAACGCCGTCGATGATTGACGCGTGGTTCAATGCGTCGGAGATAATAGCATCCTCCTCAGTGAACAAGGGCTCGAAGAGACCACCGTTGGCATCGAAGCAGGCGGCGTAGAGAATGGTGTCTTCGGTGTGGAAATAGTCGCTGATTGCCTTCTCAAGGTCTTTGTGGCGGTCTTGGGTGCCGCAGATGAAACGTACTGACGACATTCCGAAGCCGCGGTCGTCCATTGCTTTCTTCGCTGCCGCGATCAGGCGTGAGTTGTCGGAAAGTCCAAGGTAGTTGTTGGCGCAGAAGTTGAGCACCTCTCCCTCAGTGTTGGCAACGGCGATCCCCGCTTTTTGAGGAGTTGTTATAATTCGTTCATTTTTGTAAAGTCCCGCATCCTTGATGGATTGCAGTTCCTCGGTTAAATGTTTTTTAAAATTAGTGTACATGCTATTTGATTTTAAGCCATGGCTTGCGCCATGCCATATTTAGGTTTCAAAGTTACATAGAATTTTTGATATTGGGGACGTATTCGAGGAGTTTCTTCATATTTTTTTCGTTTATTCCAAGGTTTATCACTAACTTTGCAAAAATAAGAGGAAACGCGCCGCGCCCGCGGTGCGTGAGTAAATAACGAAATCTTAGTATGATACAAGAAAAGATAGCCGCTTTAAGCGCCGAAATAGAGTCATTGAGCGCCACTACGCCCCAGGAGGTAGAGGAACTTCGTATCAAATACCTTAGCAAAAAGGGTCTGGTGTCTGTGTTGTTTAATGATTTCCGCAGTGTCCCCGCCGACCAAAAACGTGAGGTGGGGCAGCTGCTCAACACTCTTAAAAACCAAGCCACCGACAAAATCGCCGCTCTACGTGATTCCTTAGGGTCGCAGGAGGACGCCGCGGTGGCGAATATTGACCTGACTCGCAGCGCAAGCCCCGTAATGATGGGCGCGCGCCATCCCTTGTCGGTGGCGCGCAATGAAATCATCGACATCTTCGCCCGCATGGGTTTCACCATCGCCGAGGGTCCGGAGGTGGAGGATGATTGGCATGTGTTCTCTTCTTTGAATTTCGCCGCCGACCATCCGGCGCGTGATATGCAAGACACCTTCTTCATCTCCCGCGGTCCCGATGTGTTGCTGCGCACTCATACCTCTTCCGTGCAGAGCCGTACAATGGAGCATACGCAACCCCCGATCCGTATCGTATGCCCCGGACGCGTTTACCGCAACGAGGCGATCTCCGCCCGCGCGCACTGCTTCTTCCACCAGGTGGAGGGCCTTTATATAGATAAGAATGTCTCTTTCGCCGACCTCAAGCAAGTGCTCCTTTACTTCGCACGCCAGATGTTCGGCGCCGACACCAAAATCCGTCTGCGTCCGAGCTACTTCCCCTTCACCGAACCCTCCGCGGAGCTGGATATCAGTTGCGGCATCTGCGGCGGCAAGGGTTGCGCGCTTTGCAAAGGTACCGGTTGGGTGGAAATCTTAGGTTGCGGTATGGTTGACCCCGCCGTGCTCGATTCTTGCGGAATCGACTCGAAGGTCTACACCGGCTACGCTTTCGGTATGGGCGTGGAGCGTATCGCCAACTTGAAATATAGAGTCAGCGACCTCCGTCTATTCAGTGAAAACGACGTCAGATTCCTTAGTGAGTTCGACGCCGCGCACTAACATTCTTATATAGCGTTATCATATAGTATTTTCATAAGCAATATTATATAGAAATGAATATTCGGCAGAGATATGCCGGAGTCATAGAATGGTTTAAGGAGAACATGCCGGAGCCCCGTACGGAACTTCAGTATGATTCTCCTTTTCATTTGCTCCTGGCTGTGATTCTTTCGGCGCAGTGTACCGATAAACGTGTGAATATCGTCACCCCGCCGCTTTTCGAGGCCTATCCCTCCCCCTATGAACTGGCGAAGGCTTCCGAGGAGGAGGTGTATCCCTATATAAAAAGCGTCACTTTCCCAAATAATAAGACACGCTCGCTCATCCGCGCCGCGCAGGTCCTCGTGGAGGAGTTCGGCGGTGAGATGCCTTCCGACTTGGATAATCTGATGAAACTCCCGGGAGTGGGGCGTAAAACCGCCAACGTCATGCTCGCGGTGGTGTGGAACAAGGCGGCGATGGCTGTCGACACCCACGTATTCCGCGTCAGCAACCGCATCGGACTGACCAACGACAGCAAGACACCGCTGGAGACGGAGAAAACTCTGGTGAAATATTTCCCCTCTGAACTTCTCCCCACTGCGCACCATTGGCTAATCCTCCATGGACGGTACGTTTGCAAGGCGCGTCGCCCCGATTGCCTAAACTGCGGACTCACCCAATATTGCAAGTCCTACAATAAAAAGTGATTTTCCACAATGAAAAATTGATTCCCCACAATAAAAAAGTGATCTTTTACAATAAAAAAGTGTTTCGCTGGTAAAATTTTGCCATACTGATTATCAGTTGGTTATGAACAAAGTTTTATTTTTCCAAATTTTTTTTCGCGAAAAGACTTGACAAGGGCGTCAAAAAGCTATAACTTTGCACTCGCAATCGGGACGACAGCGAGTCTGAACGTTAGCGAAAAATGGAGAACAATGACATTATGCGACAGGACAATGCCAAGAGAGCATAATAGCAAG
>CAYQMV010000049.1:0-14931 GCA_964418705.1 uncultured Sangeribacter sp. | reverse complement strand
AACAAATGGGCATTTTTCTCACAAAAAAACACCCATTTTGACCCATAGGTCGATTTTTTAGAGGTGAAATAGTTTATTGAAAATTTGGATAAATCATTGATTTTCAGTATCCCGAATTATTTATAATATGACGCATAAATCCAAGCGTCCCACCAAATAGAGATTGGGAATAAAGTCCTTTCCTCGGACTTTATTCCCCATCTTTTTCTCTTCCCACCAGCTAACCTTCCACAATACACCCCTTTGTGGAGAACGCCATAGAAACGCTTCACAACCCGCTAAGAGACATAAACGCATTATTACCATGCGATTATCACACTTTTGTGTAAAAATTGGGGTAAAATGAAAGAATCACACTTATGTTTTTAGTTTAGGTTAAAATTAATTATTATATTTGCGGCATAAAACCTTTCACACGATAATCGTGCGGAAATAACAGATCAACACGACGATTATGGACCTAAAATCTGAAACCGACAAATCAATGTCGTTGAAAGACTCGCCGAAAAACACCAACGGGCATGACCGCGCCGGTGGCGGTTTGATTATTGATATGGCTAAAGCATTGGAACGCTGCACGCACCAATGCGTCTACATTATAGATTATATCGACCTCCGCTTCATATACGTGTCACGCAACATAGCCCGCCTCTGCGGATGCGAGGCTGAAGATATCAAGAATCTCGGTTCCCGCTTCTACGAAGGCTTCATGCCGCAGGAGGATTGGGATATGCTCATCGAAATCAACAGAAGCGCCTTGAGCTTCCTCAACAAACGCCATACCGCGGACAGGAAAAACTACACCGTGTCGTTCGATTTACATCTGACAAACGGAAAAAGGCAGCGGCTCTTCCACCACAAACTAACTCCGCTGACCCTCTCCAAAGATGGCAGGATACATCTCGCGATATGCTTCATGGCGTTCTCCGCCACAAACACACCCGGCAACGTCATTATGAAGAAGCATGGCGCCAAGGTGTTTTACGAATACTCCTTCACCGCCCACAAGTGGCTGGAGAAAAAGGAGGTTATTCTATCTGATATCGAACATGAAATTCTCTCGCTGTCGGCACAGGGATACACTATGGACGGCATCGCCGATATTATATGCAAATCGGTGGATAGCGTCAAAGCCTACAAAAGCAGCATTTTCAAGAAAATGAGTGTCAAAAACATCGCCGCCGCGCTCACATTCGCACAAAACCACCAACTGCTATAACCTAAACCGCCAACTGCTAAGCATCACGAACGCGGAACGCGCCGGCGGAGGTAGTAATCCACGAGGATATTGCGCGAAGCGCCGGGGAGGGTGGCGAGGATATCATGATCCGGGAAAGAGGTGTAGAATTTTTTCATCCGGCGGAAGTCGGCGTGCGCACGCAGAATAGCGTTGGCGTTGGAGAAATCGAGCTTAAGCATGAACATCAGCCATGCGAGAGTGTCGAGGAGACGGCGCATGAAGAGTTTTCCGCGTCCCACCCCCTCGGGGAGGTTCTTATGCATGAGCAGGAGGTTGTTGCGGAAATTGAGATACGTCTTCCGCGGATCACCCTGGTTTAGCGACGCGCCCCCCACATGGTAGACGCGGCACTCCCCCACCGCATAGACCTTATGCCCCGCGCCAATCATCCGGCAACAGAGATCTATCTCCTCCATGTGCGCGAAAAAACGCTCATCAAGACCGCCGAGACGGCGGTAGACGGCGGTGCGCACCATCATCGCGGCACCGGAGGCCCACGCCACCTCCACATTGTCGTCGTACTGCCCATGGTCAGCCTCTACGCTCGCGAACACGCGTCCGCGGCAATAGGGATAGCCGTTGCGGTCGAGCAACCCACCGGCAGCCCCGGCATATTCAAAACGCGTCTTGTCGCGGTACGACAATATCTTGGGTTGGCACGCCCCCGCGTCGGGATGGGCATCCATAAACCTCACCAGAGGAGCCACCCACCCCTCCGTCACCTCCACGTCAGAATTGAGGAGAACGGTGTATTCATATCCCGTGGCAGCCAACGCCCTATTATATCCGGCGGCGAAGCCGAGGTTGCTCTCAAAAGGGAGCACACGCACCTCGGGGAAGCGTGTGCGCAGCAATTCCAACGAGTCGTCGATGGATCCGTTGTCTGCCACTATAAGATCAGTGTCGGCATCTATGGTATGGCGTATCGCGGCGGGGAGGAAGCGGCGCAGCAGCGCACTCCCGTTCCAGTTCAAGATTATCACCGCCGTCCTCTTCTTCTCGGTGTTCATACGCGCAAAGTTACGAAAAAAAAAATTTCCGGAGCCTCAACGAAGCCCCGGAAACATGTGGATTAAATACAAAAACCGGTGGGTGTAAGAATATTATAGCGTATAGTCGATACCGAAGTTAAACGAACCATTTGAGCTCAAGGGGACACCCTGCTTGGCGAGCTTGCCGAGCGTATGGTCCATACCTACGAAGAAATTGAAGCCACGGGTGCTATAATTCAACAGCCAACCGAAGTCGCAGCCATAAGTGCCGGCACCGAGATTGACGGAGGCGGAGAAGCACTTCACCGGACGCACGTTGGCGGAGAGACGGAACTGCGTCCACGTGAAAGGAGCGTTGAAGTGGGTAGAGTTGAGCAAACCGAATTTCAACGGGCGGTAGAGCGGGAACTCATATTCCGCACCCAAGTTGAGGGTGGCGGCGAGCATACGTGTGCGCGAGCTTATGGTGCCGTTATCGGAGAGCTGGTAGAGGTTGCCGAGATCGTCGGTGAGAAGGTCCCACTCATCGCTGAAAGAGTTAGACGCGTCACCGTCGATATTGAACGTGTAAGCGTCGGTGTCAATCTCCTGCGTTCCGTTGGTGGAGGCATAGTGGGTTTTGCCCCAATCTATGAAACCGAAATCCAGCAACGCGGCGCTGAAGGTGAAATCGTTGAATTTATATTGCGCTCCCAAGTCCAAAGCCATACCGAAGCCCTGAATCTTGAAACCGTCGTCGAAGTTACCTCCCGACACATACTCTTTGCCGGTGCTGCCGTCGATATCGCGGTCATATTGGAAGCCACCGAGCGAAGCGTATATCTCAGCGTTCGTGCGTGCCACCCAATGGTTCTCATCGAGGGTGAGCGTAGCCTCATTGAAGTAAGCGTCCGCCGCCCCAACGCCGATAAGGAATTTAAGCGTACCGCCCACGCGAAGGTTCTTGTTGATATCGCGCGAATGGTTCAACGCCAATTCGGCGTATGATTCCGCTCTGACGCGGAAGTCCTTGATGTCGTAGGTGCTGTTTTGCACACCCTCCTTCACCAAAGAGAAGAAGGACCCGGGAACCATGGCGTTGACATTGGCTCGCGCGTTGAGCGAAACGGTGTTGTAGCCGCCGAAAGCCTTGAAACCGACGCTCATGATGTCGAGCTTGATGTCGGAGCCTATTTTATTTTGATTGCCGATGCCGTCCATCACGTCGGCGGTGCTGACGTTGGGATTAGTGAAGAGCACCGTCTTCCCGTCGCGCACGAAGAGCACGTCTCTGAGATGGAGGTTGCCGCGCAGAGCCACGTTCATATTGCCCAGCACGGGGGTGGCGAAGAAGCTGCGTTCATTCCCAAGCGCCGGGTTCATCTCATATCTATAATTATAGTTATCAAGGAAATATCCCGAATAAGTGTTCTGCGCCGCGGCGCCCGTTGCCAGCAGCGACGCTCCGGCAGCGAATATGATTTTTGAAATACTGCGTTTCATGATATGTCATGTTAGAGTTCTTTGGTATAAGATCCGTTCACTTTGGCGCGAACGTTTTTCAAGACGATGCTATTCTTGGGGGTGATTACGTCGGCACGTTCAGACTTGATGGTGGCAACGATTTTCACGCCGTCGAGGTGGCGTATCTCACCGGAAGCCACGAGAGTCATCTCATAGTCGGAGGCCATGGCGGGAAGGATGTTTCCGCTCACTTTGACATCGTTGATCACGTTGCCATCCTTATCCATGGGATAAGCCACGATATCTGCGTTCAGAGGGAGCGTGGAGGTGGCGCTGGTGTGGATGGTGAGTGAGCTGATGGTGATGGCATCCACGTCCTCATCGTTCCATCCCTCATATTTCTTGGTGTAAATGATGTATGAGTCGGGGGATAGCGACAAGGGGGCGAAGAACTCATATTTCAACTCCTCGGAATGGATATCCTTGCCGAGGGGGAAGTTTTTCACGCTCTGCTGCGGGATGCGGGGATTGGTGATTTCCACCTTGAGGGCATCGGGGATGCTCGGATGCTGTGCGTCGCCGGCGACGATATTCGAGAGTCCGGAGAACTTCACGAACTCGAGATTGCCGCTGTAGTCGCTCAAGGGATGCGTGGGGTTGGAGGGTGAAAGCACGAAATTGTAGGGACCCGAGCCGTATTTGGTGGTCACTTTCACCTCGGCGTTGTTGTCCAAGGAGTAGGAATAGCCCTCCTCACCATTATACATGGCGCTATATTTCACTCCGGCGTTGTAGCCGATACCGTAGTCCGACACCATATTATCAAGGGTGAGATAAATCTGCGGGTTTTCGAGGATGAGAGATGTTTCGCTCTCGTCGATCACGGAGGGGAGGTCGTTGAGGCTGATGTCGTTGATATCCATACCGTCGATATCGTAAGCCACGTCGCCGGAGAATGTGTCCACGTCAATATCCGACAAGTTATAGTCGATGTTGAAGTCGGTGGCTGCGGGGAGTTCCATGCTGGAGTTCGCCTGTACCTCGCCGGATTCAACCACTATGTCGCTGTCGAATCCCCAGGCGGTGTTGCCGGAAGCGGTTTTGTATCTCCTTGATTTGCTGTTCTGTGAGAAATTGATTGTTTTCACGTTCAACACAAGGTCGGCTTTGCCGTCGACGATTTCTATTTCCGGCACGCGCACCTGACCTGTTTTTTCGTCATAGGTGCCGTTGTTGACGGTCACGACGAATCCTTTCGGGAGGGTGAGCACCAAATCGCGGATCACGATCCTATCCGCCATGGATTTGAGTTTTTCGAGGTTCAACGAGATGTCGAACGTACAGTTTTGAGCGGTGATACTGCTGGCGGAGACCACCTCATCGGGGATTTTGTCGAAAGTGTAGCTGAAGTGCTGTGCGTCGCGGGCGATTTCGTAAGTGAACTCCAGACTTCCGGAAGCCGTTTTCTTGCGGCCCTGCTCCTTAAGTCCGATAAGCTCATGAGTGCTGTCGATATGCGGCGCGGCGGCACTGAACGGGGACACGTGGATATCGTCGGGTTGGAACGAGCCTTCCTCTACGAAAGCGTAGAATTCCTCACCGTCGATGTTCACGACTTTGAGTTTGCTGTCGGAGTCCAAATCAAGAACATCCTCAAGCACAATTTGGTCAATATTGACCGGGAGAGTAAGATCCACAACTTTAACTTCTGATGTCGTGTCAATATTCGACAAGTCGTAGTTCGAATCTATGCAACCTCCAAGCATTAAAGTTGCCAACGCTGTGAATGGCAGTAACTTGTGAGTCATATAATTTATTTTTATTAATTATTCCTAATTTGTAGTTATCTATTTCCGATATTTCAACAAAGACACTTTCCGACCTCACAGCCCGGCGGCGTCCCGATCACAACAAACGAGTTATAAACTGAATAGATTTATTCCTAACGTTATGTAACGTTTGCAAAGTTATATGTTTTTTTCTTTTTTGCAAAATATAATCTTATAATTCTCAATTTTCCCACGGCTTATTCTGTGTGAGAGTATGGCATGAGCGAGTTTCAGGCTGTTTATGTCGGTGACTTAATGGGTGTCTTTAATAGAAAATACGCCTGAGGATTCGTTTAAGAAAGCTTTCGGTCTTCCTTTTTGCGTCAATGTCTATTCCCGCCAATCGTTTGTCGGGCTGCAAATTGGCACGTATGCTATCTTTGTTGAGACTTTCGACGCGATGGACCAAATACTTTATACGTGGATCAAGATCTGGAATGTCCGGTTGATTTGTATTCTCATACTTCTTTTGTCCTTGTTCCCATTTGCGTGCTTCCGACACATTGAGGCGCTCTTTATGTATTATGTAAATATCAACTTCCGTATCCATATACAATGGTTTGCTGTTGTTGAATTGTGATAATCGATTTTTAGCATTAGACTCAATGATATATGATATTTGTTTGATGTTGTCCGCCGATATGCTGTTAGCCACATTGCCGAATATATATGATATGTCGAATCTTGTGAAATCAATGTCGCTGCGGAGCCAGATATTGAAATTTGGCGCCCATTGCGCTTTATTATAATCCGCCAACACATCGATCAACGCGGACACCTCCCAACCCTTTTTATTCCATATTTCAGAAACCTTGTTTTTGGAGAATACGGTGTCAGTGGTGTTTTCTGTCTCTTGAAGTTTAGTCGGCATATTAATGTGATTTGTGATTCCTATCCAATCAGACCATGAGAAATATAACGGATAATAGTCGCTCACACTGTCTAATCCGTTTTCGTTTGTGAAGTGATAGTATGATTTTGATGAAAGCGTTCGTGGACTGTTCCATCCTTTATATTTTTTCTCCCTTTTCGTTGGAATCATATAATCCACAAGCTTTTCCCTATAAAGAAAAACTTGATTGGGGTATGTGGTCATTGTGGAACGCTCTCTTACTATGGCAATGAGATGAGTCATTTTATGACGTTTTGAATACACTTTGATCTCCGGCAAAAGGTATCCGGACTCACTATGTCGCATCAAGTTTTCCCTTGTTGCGGAAGTGTCGACCGCATTTTCATTGTATCCAACACCTGCATAGCTTCCATGTTTGTCGTATATGGATGATATGATGGAGTCAGTCTCAACTCTTCTTGTCGTTGCTCCGTGTATGAGCAGAGGAATGATCGCCATACTGATTGTATGGATTATTCTTGGCGCCGCAGGCATATAGGCTAAAAGGTTTATATGAGTCATCTAATCCCTTTTTGTCTCGATACATTCCATGAAGAAAGGTGAAGCGAACGGCATTTTTTCCCAATAGACACCCTCGAAGACATTACGTGTCCATGCTCCACGCCCGATGAGATTGCATTTGTACCAAAATTTCTCATCTCCGAGGTCTTCGAGAAATTCTATCTCCACTAATGCGTCCACCGGTAATTCCACGTATTCGGGAAGCATGTGTTCAAATTTCCCATCCGTCGGAGAGGATGGGCCTCTGTTGTATTCAAAATAGAGGGGTTTGTATGCCGCTTTGAAATCTCTTGATGGGGATTTTGTCACCTTGCTCATGTCGTAAATGTTTATTCTGAATTTCATGTGTGTCATTTGGTCTCTTCCCTCGCAGAAATAAAATCCGACTTTATGAAGCCATAGTTTTTTTGACTTCTTAGTATGAAACTCGAATCCGTAAGATAGACCTTTGGTGTTTTCTTCCAAGAATCCTTTCATAAATCCTCCGGTGTGTTTTTTCCCTTTTATCCTTTTTGTGGTTTTCCCGGGTAGGACTGTCACTTCCTGGAGCAATGTGGCTTGAGGGTTAAGCTTGATTGATTCCTTTGAGGAATTTTCCATATCCGCAATTGATATTTTCTTTGATTTGTATCCGAGATATGAAACGAAAAAGGTGTCTGTCTCCGCGACTTGGTCTGAGGTGAGATTAAACTTTCCAAGGCTATCTGTCAGAATCGTCAATTTCTTGTTTTTTATTCGTATCGTAGCGTATGGAAGAGGTTCATTGTTCTCATCCAATATAGTGCCGGATACTACATCCTTCGCTTGTGCGGAGATGCAGAATATCGCCGTCAAAAGATATATGAGTGTTTTTTTCATGTTTAAATAGTTTCTTTGTAATCGCATTTCTTCCAGCAATGCTCGGTTAGCGATGTAGGCCTCGCCCGTATGTCAGATTTGACACCGCGAAGTTAAAAAAAATTCAATACGTGTCAATCATAATTATACTCTTAACTCATAATAAAGTACGATTTTGCGAATTGGAAAATTATTGCGATATTTGCGTATTGAATCCGTATTGTATCATAAACACCAAAGAAAGTGGAGATGGAAGCGTTGAAAAATCTGCCGATAGGCATACAGAGTTTCGAGAAACTGCGTAAGGGTGGATTCCTTTACGTGGATAAGACGGCGTTGATATATCAGTTGGTAAGTTCCGGTGGCGGATACTATTTCCTGTCGCGTCCGCGACGATTTGGGAAGAGCATGCTTCTCTCCACACTCCACGCCTATTTCGAGGGCAAAAAAGAACTGTTCGAGGGTTTGGCTATCTCCGACCTTGAAAAAGAGTGGATAAAGTATCCGGTGCTGCATCTCGACTTGAACACCGAGAATTACAAATCTGAGGAATCGCTAACGGATAGACTTTCCTTACAACTCTCTAAATGGGAAAAAATATATAGTAGGGATGATAACGAAAAATCATTGGGTGCCAGATTTGAAGGCGTGATTCAGCGTGCCTACGAGAAATCAGGGCAGAAAGTCGTGATTCTCGTGGATGAATACGAAAAGCCCATACTTCAAGCCATCGACAACGAAAAGCTTCAAACGAGATACCGCGAAATCCTCAAGGGATTTTATGGAGCGCTAAAGAGCATGGACAATTACATTCAGTTCGCATTCCTAACAGGAGTGACAAAAATTAATCAAGTCAGCGTCTTCAGCGGACTGAACAACCTCCGTGACATATCGCCGCGGAAAGATTACGCCACCATCTGCGGCATCACCGACGAAGAGATAGACACTGTGTTCACTCCATACGTGGAGAGATTCGCACAGCAAACCGACATGAGCGTGGATGCGGCTCGCAAGAAACTACGCGCTTACTATGACGGCTACCGCTTCCACCACTCCGCACCGGCGGTCTACAACCCTTTCAGCCTTTTAAACGCCTTCACCGACAACGAGTTCGGCAGCTACTGGTTCGCCACGGGCACGCCGACGTATCTTGTGACGCTACTCAAGAAGCGAGATTATAACCTTGAGAAGTTGTCAACAGAGGAGATTGACCCTTTCGATTTGGACAACAGCGACTTCACATCCTCCAACCCCGTTCCGCTGCTCTACCAAAGCGGATACCTCACCATCAAGGGATATGACAAGGAGTACGAACTTCTCAGCCTCGGATTCCCCAACAAGGAGGTTGAGGAGGGGTTCATGAAATTCCTGCTGCCCTACTACACGTCAACCAACAACGACAGTTCCAGAGTGATAATCACAAGGTTTGTAAAGGATGTCAAGGGCGGCAACGTGGAGGGGTTCATGCGCTATCTCTCCGGCTTCTTCGCCGACACCCCCTACGAGCTTGTCAAAGACCTTGAGAACCATTACCAGAACGTGCTGTTCATCATCACCAAGCTCATGGGATTCTACGTCAAAGCCGAGTACCACACATCCGCCGGACGCATCGACATGGTGCTACAGACGGATGACTACACCTACGTGATGGAGTTCAAGCTCGACGGCACCGCCGAGGATGCCCTCGCGCAGATCAACGACAAAAGCTACACCCTCCCATTCGAGAACGGAGACCGCAAGCTCTTCAAGGTCGGAGTGAACTTCTCCAAGGAGACACGCAATATCGAAAAATGGATTGTGGAGTAAACCACAAAAACAAGACCAGCTCTAGGTGTTGGACGGTCTGGATTCCAGTGACATCCGATTTTGCGAAATGAAAAATTATTGCGATATTTGCGTATTGAATCATAAACCCCAAAGAAAGTGGAGATGGAAGCATTGAAGAATCTGCCGATAGGCATACAGAGTTTCGAGAAACTGCGTAAGGGTGGATTCCTTTACGTGGATAAGACGGCGTTGATATATCAGTTGGTAAGTTCCGGTGGCGGATACTATTTCCTGTCGCGTCCGCGACGATTCGGGAAAAGTATGCTTCTCTCCACCCTCCACGCCTATTTCGAGGGCAAAAAAGAGCTGTTCGAGGGTTTGGCTATCTCCGACCTTGAAAAGGATTGGATAAAGTTTCCGGTGCTGCATCTTGACTTGAACACCGAGAATTACAAATCTGTGGATTCACTAACGGATAGACTTTCCTTACAACTCTCTAAATGGGAAAAAATATATAGTAGGGATGATAACGAAAAATCATTGGGTGCCAGATTTGAAGGCGTGATTCAGCGTGCCTACGAGAAATCAGGGCAGAAAGTCGTGATTCTCGTGGATGAATACGAAAAGCCCATACTTCAAGCCATCGACAACGAAAAGCTTCAAACGAGATACCGCGAAATCCTCAAGGGATTTTATGGAGCGCTAAAGAGCATGGACAATTACATTCGGTTCGCATTCCTCACCGGTGTGACAAAGATTAATAAAATCAGCGTCTTCAGCGGACTGAACAACCTCAATGACATCTCTATGGATGAGGATTACGCCACCATCTGCGGCATCACCGACGAGGAGATAGACACAGTGTTCACCCCTTACGTGGAGAGGCTGGCAAAACGATATGGATCCGATATGGAGAGTACCCGCGAGGAACTGCGCGAATACTACGATGGATACCATTTCGCCAATGAATCCACCGCCGTATATAATCCCTTTAGCCTACTCAGCGCTCTTCAAAAGAGAAAATTCGACAACTACTGGTTCGAGACCGGGACACCGACATACCTTATCCGCCTGTTGCAGACCGACAATTGCAAGATAGAGGAGATAGCGTCGGCGGAGGTTTCCGACAGAATGATCGGCAGCGTGAACGAAAAGAACACCACCGCCGTCACAATACTCTACCAAAGCGGTTACCTGACAATCAAGGGTTTTGACCAACGATTCGGAATCTACAGCCTCGGCTTCCCCAACAAGGAGGTGGAGGAGAGCTTCCTCGACTCCCTCATGCCATACTACGTCTCCTTGAAAAACTCCGACGGCGGCACAGCCATTAGACGATTCGTGCGGGATGTGGAGGGCGGAAACGTGGAGGGGTTCATGCGCTATCTCTCCGGCTTCTTCGCCGACACGCCATACGAGCTTGTCAAAGACCTTGAGAACCATTACCAGAACGTGCTGTTTATCATCACAAAGCTCATGGGATTCTACGTCAAAGCCGAGTACCACACCTCCGCCGGGCGCATTGACATGGTGCTACAGACGGATGACTACACCTACGTGATGGAGTTCAAGCTCGACGGCACCGCCGAGGATGCCATCGCACAGATCAACGACAAGAGCTACACCCTCCCATTCGAGAACGGAGACCGCAAGCTCTTCAAGGTCGGAGTGAACTTCTCCAAGGAGACACGCAATATAGAAAAATGGTTTGTGGAATGAACCACAGAAACAAGGCCGGCTCCTCAACACCGGGAGCCAGCCTTGTTAATAAATAATGCGTATCGGGGATAGCGCACATCAGAAGCGGATGCCTAATGTAATGTAGGCTCCGTTGTACGACGACAGGTGTTTTGCCTTGTAGTCCTTCATGTTGTAACCGATTCCGACAAGGGGGACTATCCAATTGGTGGTTGAGTTGCCGTAGAGATAGAACCCTATGTTGTAGGACGTGTGTTTGAAGTAGGAGCTGTTGAGAGAGGTGGTGACGAAAGCTCTCGCCTCCAAAGCCATTGGCATCGTAGACCCTGCGGACACAATGGTGTATCCCACACCGCCGCCGAGGTTGATTGTGTAGTTATAGTCCTTGGTCACGCTCTCCTTGGGGAGGAAATAATCGCCGGAAGAGACCGCTCTGATGGATAACCGCGGGATTATGTAGTAGTTTAAATCGAATATCGCCGAGAAAGGTTGCACTTCGTGGGAACGTGTGCCTCCGTTGAGTCCCAATTCCAGATGGAGGGGAATCTCTTTCACGATTTTGCCATCTTGAGCATTTGCGGAAAACGTAAGAGCCCCGGCAAACATGAGCGTCAATAGTTGTAGTTTTTTTCTCATTTCTCTGTGTACCATAATATGGGTCTATAACGAATTGCATAGGTGCTGAGCTCCAACCTCCAGATACTAATTACCAGTTTGTGGAACTACCCACACAAAACGTTATAGACCACTTGACTAATCTATTTACTTTTTCACATTTTTATTTTGAGCGACTTGCCGGAGTATTTCACGATATAAGTACCGGAATCCAACGGAAGTGCGACATTCGAGGAACATCCACGTGCGGCGACTCTGCCGTCTATGGAGTAAACGCAATATTCCACAGCCCCCGCGTCGCTCACTATGCGCAGCGTCCCACCTTCGGCATACGCTCTGGCTCCGCCGTCAGACACCGCCGACACTCCGCCGACCTCGGGAAAATCATCAATCTCAATAAAATTGGTGAAATGGTCCCATCCATACGCATTGCGGTATGCGTCAGCCATGCCGCGGCGCACATACACGGGGATATCGGCGTTGACATACTTGAACGTTGTACACATGCCATCCGCCATGTCCTGGGGGTTCACGTCCGAACTGCACATTGGCACACTTATAGCCCCACAATAAATCTCGGTTATTGCCGGATCAGCGAAACAATGATCATCTAACAATGCCACATTAGAGCCAAGATACACCGATGACAAGGATTTACAATTGGAGAAAGCGTATTTCCCGACATACGTCAAACTTTCCGGTAAGCGAATTGATTTTAAATTCTCACACGCCGAAAAAGCTTCTTCGCATATACGATCCAATTTTTCGGGAAATTCGACACTTTCCAGCCGTATGCAGGAGAAGGCGAGGCTCAATGGTATTTCCTCCAGATTCTTTGAGAATCGTATCCTCTTCAGATATAAGCACTCAGCAAAGGACCTTTCGCTCAACTTATTACATGAATCAGGCAGATAGACATCCTCTATCTTAGAAAACATGAACGCATAGTATCCCACACTTTCCAAACCATCTGGAAATACGACATTCTTCACATCGGCAGATCTGAATGCAAACTCCGATATGGTCTTCAGCGTGGAGGGAAGCGTGAGCTTACGCAAGTTCTTCACTCCACAGAAGCATATACCGGGAATATCCTCAACTCCAGCCGGGAAAAAGAGTTCATCCATGCCCTCGAAATTTGAATACATAAAAACTCCGATATTCAGTTTACGCAGTGATTTCGGGATATTGATGTATTCCAAATCATCATGGTAAAACGCAGCCTCGCCTATCTCCTCAATGTCATCGGGGAGAATATACTTCGTTATCCCGACAAGATTCATTTTCCCCTCGCTATTGGGAAATGCGTCGCTATAAAATGCGTAATCGGGGATCTTCTTATCCTTGACATCCGCAAATTCCAGATTCAATGACTTTAACTCACCATAGCAGCCGCACTTCCATAGGAATTTGAAGTCGTTTTCGTCAATAGGCCCCCTCACTACCAAGGAATCCACACAATTCCATTGTCCGCCGACAACCTGTTCCAACTCTCCGTAGCCTGTCACCTCGGCATCCATATAACGAGTTTCTGCTTTAGATCCGAAAACGCAACATACCAACAGACCTATGAATAATTTTGTTTTTCGCACTAATTTAATCATAATAATTCTGTTTTTATTTTTTATTTCTGGTTTTTGTATGATATTTCTATTAAAAATATTCATATTATTTATTTTATAGTAATTCTACGACTGTCAATCAAAACATCATCCTTAACATACGACACACCATATATTCCTGATGTCAATGAAGACACGTCAAGTGACACCCTTTTCTCTCCTTGGGGAATATCACAACTTAACACAACAGATCCGTCAGAAACCGAAGTGAATAAGATGCGTGAATTATCTTCAACGCTCTGATAAAAGCTTATGTCTACATAATTGGCAGATGTGGAATTAAACGACACATTATCAATACCATCCATGTAATCCAAAGATATGGTGTTTGTTGACAGTTCATCATCAGGTGTGATAGCCATAAGTGTATATGTGTGGTTGTTTTTCATCGGTGTCACCTCCACATATTCCTTTTCACTGATGACTTTACCCTCAGAATCAAGCCAAGAGACAGAATCATAAGTATTACTGCTAGTAGTCAACGTCACACTTTCTTCATTGTAAGAAGTGTTGATTATCGGCAAAGATGTGGAAGCCCTTGGAATTTTAACGACAAAAGTCTCTCCTCCGATTATTTTCCCATATTCATCCTTTTGAACAAGGTCTAGAGTGTATTCACGGGCTGTTTCCATTAAAATCGGCTTCACATTAATCCTCAGGGTGACCTCATCATATTCATTATTCTCCAAACTTATTGCCTCCAATTTGCTTTCACGTGATGTGAACAGCACCTTGTTCGGCGTACCTGAAGAGGATGCGGACATATTCGAAGACTTCGATCCACCCCGCAACCATGCGTTGTATAATGTTTGACCCATCTCCAACTCCGCAGAAGCGCAATAATAGAACATCTCGTCGGATTCACCGCGCGGAATTAGTTCCAAAGTGTACTTGCTTGAGGTCCCGGAAACATTTGTAACATAAACTGATGTTCCTTTTTTCAGATTCTTCTCTTTTATGATGGACAAGTTTTTCTGAGCCTGGTCGTTACAGCCCCTAAGGTCGAAATAAGTTTTACCCTCAACGAAACCATCATCATAACTGGTGTCCATAATTTTTGTTCTCAAACAATAATGATGTACGCCCTCCGTAAGAGATTCGACACCTGGCATTGACCAAGCGGTCTTTATAATTACGCTATCACCAGGAGCTATATAGGGTATACGGATTGCTCCCTGATGATCCCCGGAAACAGCCATATCTTTATATGTGTTTCTTCCTTTCCACGTCTTTTCAGTGACATCTGTAGAAGCGTCAGCCCAATAAAGGTGCAGCCATTTGGCATCTTTGTCTGTGAATGCCTTCTTTCCGCGGTTATATACCCTGACGTATATCATACATCCCAAATGTGTAGATGAGAACACCGGATTCTCATATTCCTCAACACCATCATCTTGGTTACGCACCCAGATGGAGGGACTTATCCAGAACTTATCTATCGTTGTGTTGGGTTCCTTGCCGGTATCGGCGGAAT